>PDQK01000030.1 GCA_002746685.1 Desulfobulbus propionicus
ATCATGTCCGGATCTGGGGGTACTGTCTCATGCCTAACCATGTGCATCTTATCGCTGTTCCAGAAACATGAACGAACTAGCCGTCCCTGTGGAGACAGTTTGTTTGTAGATCAACTGGAAAACCTTCTTGGGAGAAAGTTGAAACCACAAAAACCCGGGCCAAAAGTGAAGAATTAGGTATGGTGTCCTCGGAACAGCCCCCCGGAACAGCCCGCTTTTTTGAAAAAAGGAGTGGGGTATGGCGATACAACCTTTTACATGCGCTATAATTGAGGGTGGTCAAATTAATTTTTTGGGGCAACCTGAGAGAGAATGTTACACTGATTGCTTTTATACTCCTTCCTTAGCTCATGTTTCATCAAAACGCTCGATAAATGCAACTTACGGCATTTGCGGCAAGTCCTTTTTTATTTCGGTTATATAATCAGGTAGCCACACCACATCTTTTCACTCGTCCCTCTCCAAATGCCTCTCACTCAAATTACCAACCATATAGCTTTGAAGGGGATGAGCCCATAGGCTTTTTTCACTCACTTGAGGGGAAGTACTACCGATTCCATCAAATTGATCCGGCCGCGACCAGACATGCCATCGTTTTATTTTATACTTTGCAGAATATGTGGTTCTGTCGTAAGCTTGCTCTAAAAGTCTGATTTCCACCTTTACCTGCCGATTTATGACAATTTTAAAAAAAATAACATCGTGTCACCTGTCATCTTATGATACGCTGTATTTAGGAATATAATTCATATATAGAGAGAGCCGAATAGCTACACACTAAACCCATTTTTTTTGATTGCACCCATTGATTAAGAGATTTACAAAAATCCTGGACAGGTATAATAAATCGTTTGCCATCAATCCGTTTACCCTGAGGTTTCTTGACGGTGACACAGAAAAAGCATTCAAAAGTGTTTATTTCCAGAACAACCTCCAAATCGGCAGGCTCTGTCATCTGATTGCCATAGTCTTTTTCTGGGCAATTGGCCTATGGGGTGGGTATGTCCTTGACCCATCCCGTTTTATGACCTGGTCCGTTGTCACCCTGTCCGTTACAGCCATGTTTCTCTTGAGCCTGGCTTCCTCTTTTCTGACCCCCTCCGTATACGCTAAATATTGGCAGCAACTCTATGCACTGTATGTGGTTATGGCCGGAACAGGGATTACCATTGCCTCGGTTTTCCCTGGAGTAGAATATCCCCTATACAACTTTGTCGACATTATTTTCTGTCTGTTCTTCTGTTATGCATTGATTCGCCTTACCTTTCTTTGGGCAATTTTAGCAGGGAACCTGACCATTGTTATATACACATTTGCCAGTTGGTTTTTCACTGATATCCCGCCTGCTGTTTTACTCAATCATGTTTTTTTTATATTAGGAATTAACATCTTGGGGATAGTGGTTAATTATGCCCTGGAATATATGGCACGCCGAGATTTTATCCTCAACGAACTACTCAGGGAAGAACAGGAAAAAACCGCAAACACCAATATGCAATTGGAGCAGATGGTCAAGGACCGGACCAGTGCATTGCGTGAAACCAACCAGAATCTACGTTCGACCCTTAATCGGGAAAGAGTACTCGTCCACAAACTCGAGCAGGAAGAGGAGGGGCTAAAGCAAAGTCTTACCCTGCTCGAACAGGCTGAAAAAATTGCCAGACTAGGCTACTATGAAATTAACTGGAAAACCCAGGAAAACAACTGTTCAAAAGGATTTAGATCCATTTTTAAAATAGAGGATACAGCCCCCCCGCCAACCTATGGTGAATTTACAACCTTTATCCATGATGCTGAGCGGCCACAGGTACAACAGCAGGTACAAGACTTCCTGACAAACAAAGAGCCGATCTCTGTAGAATTTTCCATAACAGATAGCAGGCAACAAGTACGTCAACTGTACTGGTACGCAGATAACGTCCATGAAGAATCAGGTGCACCAATGTTCTCAAGAGGCGTTGTCCAGGATATCACCCAGCGAAAAAAAGCCGAATTTGAATTAAAAGAGATCGAAAAACAACTCCTCCAGGCTCAAAAACTGGAGTCTATCGGCCGTCTTGCCGGTGGGGTTGCCCACGACTACAACAACATCTCCAGTATCATTATAGGATATGCGGAGCTTGCCATAGACAAACTGGGGCCCAACCACCCTATTTGTTCCAATCTGGAGGGAATCCTCCAGGCAGCAACACGCTCCTCAGAAATCACCAGGCAGCTTCTTGCCTTTGCCAAAAAGCAAACCATTGCACCAAAGACACTGAACCTCAACATCACCATGAAAGGCATGCTGAAAATGCTCAAACGCCTTATTGGTGAAAATATTGACCTTGCATGGATTCCTGGCGAAAATATATGGTCCATAAAGATAGACCCATCTCAGATAGACCAGATTCTTGCAAACCTCTGCGTTAATGCCCGGGATGCGATAGCCGGGGTGGGAAAAATCACGATTGAAACCGAAAATACCATTATCGATGAAACATACTGCAAGCGTTCCCCCGATGCAGTCCCGGGCGAGTATGTTCTGCTGGCAGTGTCAGATAATGGCAGCGGTATAGAGAAAGAACATCTGGACTCTATCTTTGAACCTTTCTTCACCACCAAGGGCCTGGGTACAGGTACAGGCCTGGGCCTGGCAACAATTCATGGAATCGTCAAGCAAAATAACGGCTTTATCCATGTGTACAGCGAACCTGGCCAGGGAACCTCATTCAAGATTTATCTGCCACGCTGCTATGACAATACAATTGAAGTCGAACAAGCTCAGGACGTCTGCCAACTGAAAGGCTCAGGCGAGACCATACTGGTGGTTGAAGATGATGCCTCCATCCTTGAGTTGACCAAAGATATACTGGAAAGCAAAGGGTACTGTGTTTTAGCTGCCGGAACCCCCAGTGAAGCGATACGTCTGGCAGAGACAGAAAGTTCCATATCTCTGCTGCTTACAGACGTTATTATGCCAGAAATGAACGGAAAAGACCTGGCAGTCAAACTCAGAGAAAACAATCCGGAATTAAAGGTACTCTATATGTCTGGTTATACGGCCGATGTTATTGCCCACCATGGGGTTCTCGAGCGTGGTGTCCAATTTATCAACAAACCCTACACCGTCAAAGAACTCAGCCGGAAAATCAGTGAGGTGATTCGAACACCGTATCCCTAAGACCGTCCTGCCTCATGGCGATTTCCATAACCTGGGTTCTGTCGCAAACGTGACTCAGCCATTGGCAAGCTTGCCAGCTTCTGCTACGATATTCTCATTTCCCGTGGAGGAAATCAAATGGGTCAAATTTCCGTATTCCTCCGGAATTACTGTCCGATTTCAATGGAGTACACAGTGAAAGGGATATGCGGAAAAATACAATACCAGGCAAATCTAAAGTACCCGCGACCAGTTACACGTCAGAAATCGAGAATAACACTGAAATACATATCCCGTGATTGATTACATCGATAGTTTTAACTTCTTTATCCACAGCCCGGTAGAGATCATACCATATCCCCTTGACCTTTCTACAGGTTTCATCAATTCGCCAACGTGTGCCAGCAGCTTTCTTCCTTTTCCAAAACTCAGTCACCAGAAGAGAAGTGAGACTGTAAAAAACTAAACTCCAGGGTTGAAGAAAAAAGGTGGGTTATACACTACTCAAACAGCCGTGCTTGCTGCCCCTGAACAGGGGCGGCTTTATTAAAATGTTTATACGCAGCCTCTGTAGCCATTCGTCCGCGGGGGGTTCGCATAAGGAACCCGGATTGGATAAGAAAGGGTTCATAGACATCTTCAAGGGTATTTTTTTCTTCGCAGACTGCGGTGGCAAGAGTGTCGAGTCCGATGGGGCCGCCACCAAATTTATCGATCAAGGTGAGGAGAACTCTGCGGTCCATTTCATCCAGGCCAAGCTGGTCCACGTTGAGCATGGTCAGGGCTTTATCAGCCATGGTTGCTGTTATGGTGGATTCTCCTGCTACTTCTGAAAAATCACGAACTCTACGGAGCAGACGGTTGGCAATTCTAGGCGTTCCACGGGATCTTTTGCCAAGCTCTAATGCACCTTCTTTTTCGATATGAATATCAAAAAGGCCAGCAGCTCGCTGAACAATGGTCATAAGCTCTTCAGGGGTATAGAACTCGAGGCGTAAAATGACTCCAAATCGATCTCGAAGGGGCGGGGTGAGCAGTCCGGTTCTGGTGGTTGCACCAACCAGGGTAAAGCGAGGTAAGTCCATTTTTACCGAACGAGCTCCGGGCCCCTGGCCGATGACCAGGTCGAGCTGGTAATCTTCCATGGCAGGGTATAAAATCTCTTCCACGACATGGTTGAGCCGGTGGATTTCGTCAATAAAGAGCACGTCTCCAGCCTGAAGGCTAGTGAGGATGGCAGCTAAATCTCCAGGGCGCTCAATCACTGGCCCGGAGGTCACTTTGATATTGGCTCCCATCTCATTGGCGATAATGTAGGCCAGGGTTGTTTTACCAAGCCCTGGAAAACCGTGGAAGAGCACATGATCCAACGGCTCACCGCGCTTTCTGGCAGCTTCGATAAAAATAGATAAGCTTTGTTTCAGTTGGCTCTGGCCGATATACTGGTCCAATGTTTGCGGTCGTAAATTGACGCCTTCCTGATACTCATCACCCAGTTCTTCGCCTGATACCAGTCGCTTCCCGCCAATTTCTTCTTCAAAATTCATGTGCTCACCTTCCACTCAGCATGTTTCAAACACTTGCCAAACCTTGCAAGGCCAGCCTGATCAACTCTTCAACAGCCATTACCTCAGCATCCTTGCCATACTGCTTTTGCACACTGCGCAGTGCCTGCCAAGCCAGATGTTGAGGGTAACCCAAATTCACCAGCGCAGAGACCGCATCCTGTACCGGATTGGTCGTGGCAGCAGGTATTCCACCACCACTGGGCAGCACCACTTTTGCAGCTCCAGTAAAGCTGCCAGCCAAACCTCCGACCTTTTCAGCCAACTCCACACATAAACGCTGGGCGGTTTTCTTCCCCACCCCTGGAACAGCAGTGAGCCTTGCGTGATCTTCCATGCTGATGGCTGAAGTAAGCTCGTTGCTGTCCAGTGTAGATAACATTGCCAGTCCCAGCTTGGGCCCGATCCCGGAAACGCCGGTTATGAGCAGAAACAGCTCTTTTACTTCCTGATTTTCAAAACCATACAGCGTGATGGCATCCTCTCGCACACTGGTATGGATGAGGAGAAAACATTTCTCTCCCACCTCTGGTAGATAATCAAAGGTACGGGAGGAGATAAAAACCTCATATCCAACTCCGGATACATCGATAATTGCTGACGCTGGTGATTTTTGCTGCAGGGTACCGCTAAGGGAAGCAATCATAGAAAAAGGAGAAAAAGATCAGATTGGGATTAACTGTTTACCTGCAGCCGCTTATCATACTGCAGGTGATAGGCATGGCAGATGGCTACAGCCAACGCGTCTGCAGCATCGCTGGAGGGGCTTTTCTCCAACTCAAGGAGAACCCGCACCATGTGCTGCACTTGAGCTTTCTCGGCCTGACCATACCCTGAGACCGCCTGCTTGACCTTCTTGGCCGTATAATCATAGGCAGCAAGGGAATGCTGCGTGATAGCCACAATGGCAGCACCCCTTGCATGCCCCAGCTTCAGCGCTGAGCGAGGATTCTGGTCAACGAACACATCTTCGACAGCTGCGACCTGGGGCTGGTACGTGTCAATGACTTCACTCAATCCCTTGAAAATGAGAGAAAGCCGCCTAGGAAAGCTCGCTTCATGGGTGGTACGAATAGTGCCACAGGCAATAAAACCAAGCTCCTGCCCTCTGGAGGCGATCACCCCGTATCCAGTCACCCTGGACCCGGGATCAACCCCCAGAATCCGTACCACAGGCAAGGCCATTATCAGGAAAGAGCCTCAATCAGCTCATCCGGGATATCAAAGTTGGCGTGCACCTTTTGCACGTCGTCATGATCTTCCAGGTTTTCCAATAGCTTAAGTAAGGATTTAGCAGGCTTTTCTTCTCCAACTTCCACCACGTTCTTGGGAATCATGGAAATGGACACTTCAGAGAATTTTACCTCGCTTTTTTCAAGCTGTTCAACCACTTCGCTGAAGTCTTCCGGTTCGGTGAGGATCTGAAAAGCCTCTTCCTCTTCCACCACGTCTTCAGCTCCGGCCTCAAGGGCAACGTCCATCAGCGTTTCTTCGTCTATCCCTTCCTTATCCACCATGATGGAACCTTTCTTATCAAACATCCAGGCAACACAGCCAGATTCACCAAGGTTGCCACCGCTCTTACTGAAAAAATGGCGGATATCAGCAACGGTGCGATTCTTGTTGTCAGTCATGGTTTCTACCAGAACAGCCACACCACCTGGACCATAGCCTTCGTAGAGAATTTCCTCGTACACAGCACCATCTACATCTCCGGTCCCCTTCTTGATTGCCCGGTCGATATTATCCTTGGGCATATTCTCTGCTTTTGCTGCGGTAACCGCGCTTCGCAGACGTGGGTTACCATCGGGGTCCCCGCCGCCCATCTTGGCAGCAATGGTGATCTCCTTGATCAACTTGGTAAAAATTTTCCCCCGTTTGGCATCATTTGCCCCTTTCTTCCGCTTGATGGTGCTCCATTTTGAATGTCCTGACACTGCGCTACTCCCCTAAATCTTACTATTTATCTTTTGCCGAATGTTACAGGCTATATTATATCCCTTTTGCAGGTTACCCTTTCTTCCGCTGGGGTCGAAACCCCTTACCTAAAATGAACACTTCCCGACTCTCCACCCGTGAACTCTGCGGCTTGACAATCTTCACCGTGTTGAAAAACGGTTTATACTCATTCACCACCCCAGGAAAATCCTCTCCCTGGAAAGCTTTTACATACAGGGTGCCGTTTTCATGCAGCAACAAAGTGGCTAATTCCAGCACCCGCCTGACCAGCCGCATGGATTGCTGATGATCTGCATACTGGCTGCCGGTGGTTCGTGGAGCCATATCACTGAGCACAACATGGAACCCAGGCCAACGCTTACGTAAAAGTGGCACAAGGTCATCAGCGTAGACATCATAACAGAGCCAGTGAATTTCAGCATTGGGTTTTTGGCTGGGAATATCAGTAGCCTGCAGATCCACCCCCACAACGGTGCCACGCTCACCTACTCTTTCAGCCGTGTAGAGGCTCCAGCTCCCGGGATGACAGCCAAAATCGATCACCCGCTGTCCCTTTTTTAAAAACGTATGTTTTTTTTGAGCCTCATCCAGCTTGTACACTGAACGGGCTGGATAGTTATCTTTTTTGGCCTTTTTAGAATAAAAATCGTTAATTTTACGCATCTTCTTTCACTCAACGTACGGAGTGCTCATTGTTCTGCATGCTCATCTGCACACGAAATGGCTAATGCAAGTGCTTGTTCGCGGGTGGTTATCTGTTGCTCCATCTGGGCGTCTTGCACCTTCTGCAGGATTTTTTTAAACAGTGGGCCTGGTGTCAGGCCCAGCTCTTTAATGAGATCATTTCCAGTGAGCAGGCGGGGAGCTTCCAGCACAGGTTGCACCTTCTCCTTCTGAACGCTCAGGACTCGTGCAAGCAGATCACCCAGTTCAGTTTCGATATCCTGGGGCTGCAGTTCACCTTTACCAGCCCTGGCATCAGCCATGGCCAGTAAAAATAATCCCAGCAGCTCTGGCCCGACGGTTTTGATAAGCCGAATACACGCTTTGGTAGATATTTCACCTGTTCTCCCTACATTAAGCAGGTGAAAGAGCCGCATATGATGAGCAACCAGCAAGGCTACCTGGTCAGCACTCTGCTTACTCCATCGATGCCGTTCAGCGACCTGCTTCACCAGTCGCGCACCAACCTGATCGTGATTATAAAAGGTGATCCGGTTATCACGACGCTCATCAAGAGCATGGGTTACAGGCTTGCCTAAGTCATGGCACAAGGCTGCCCACTTGAGCAGGTTACGATTACCGCCCTGCTGCAGGTACTGATCAAACTCTTGCCCGTAGCCAGAGTACCCGTGATCTTGCTGCTTAACCAGCAGCTCCATCTGCTCAAGAGCTTCCAGGCTGTGAAAAAAAACGTCAAGATGATGGCTGGCTGGCTGGGCCATTCCTACCCCGCCCTGTAACTCTGGCAGTACTTCCCATAACAGGCCGCTGGATGCCATCTGGGTAAATGTACGTGCTGCCCGGCCTGACCCCATAATCAGATCAAGTTCATGATGGATGCGCTCACTGGAGACCTTATCGATCAAATGGGCCTGTTGTGTAACCAACGCAACAGTTTGCTCTTCCAATGAAAAACCAAGCACAGCAGCAAAGCGGTATACCCGGAGCAGACGCAGAGGATCATGCACAAAGCTCTCTGCAAAGGGTATTCGGATCTGCTTGTCCACTAAATCCTGTAAACCACCAGCAGGATCAATAACGTTTAAAAAAACCGCTTTGTTGTTTTCCAAAAACCTGTCAAGCTGAACAGCCAAAGAATTGATACTCATGTCTCGGAGCTGCAACTCCTCCTCAATGGTAACAGCTCCGTCGCGAAACGAAGAGAAATCAAGCGTCACCCCTCGGCAAACAACCCGTGCAGCATCTTCATTGCGCCCCAGGGGAACGTAGGTACCACCTGTCACTTGTACACATGTTTGGGCCCACTGCTTGGCATCCTGCTCCACAGTAAGGTCTATATCCTCTGGCACTCTTCCCAGTAAAAGGTCACGTACTGTGCCGCCTGCAAGATAGAGCGATCCTTCCTTGCGGGCAGAGACCTCAGCTAGAGCATCTCGCAGCCAACGGGGAAAAACCGTCACAAGCGTGGTAAAGGCTATCGCGCTACTCAACCCGCCACTCCTTGAGTTGAGCAGGAGTAATGGGAGCAAACTCGAGCAGTTCTGTGGTTGCAGCGTACCTGACATTTACCTTGAGCGGTGCGACTTGGCCTCCAACTTTTTTGCTTAAACTGGTAACTACGCCTCCAGCTGCCTGAAGTAGTACGTTGCGCTGCTCTGTATCCATCATCTGTTGCCCGTGGCGAAGCACTCCCGTTGGGCCGGGCCGCCCCTCAGCTTCAAGCAATACGTCCTGGTCTGGTTGATATAATGAGGCGATCCGTTTATTTTCCTCCTGGTTTCTCCCAACACTCAACCACGCCTGGTTGTCAACCATAAACTGACGTCCAACCAGGAGCAGATTCACATCATGGGGTGTAATATCCTTTGCATCTCTACCAAACTGTCCTCCATACAACCGACCAATCCGACCACCAAGCATGGAATCGGTCAAGAGGCACCCTCCAGCAGGATTGGGAAAATCCTTAATCCCGTAACCTTTGGCAAGCTTGAACTGCGGTTTTCGACCTCGCCCCGACAGATTAAGTAATCGGGAACGATCAACCAGGCCCTCAAGCTCTGGTTTGGTCGGTTCCAGAGTTTGAGCACTTAATGGCCTGACGAGTATGTCTGCGCACCCGGCCTCACGCTCAATGAGCTGGAGGGCATCTCTACGCTGGGACATGGGACGTTGCCCAACCACCTCGCCAGTGACCAGAAAATCAGCTCCAAACCGGGTCATCAGCTCTCTGGCTCTGGTCAGCATCATAATTTTGCAATCAATGCAGGGGTTAAAGTTTTTCCCAAACCCGTGAACAGGACTGCGTAACAGCTTCAGATAGCCTGTACTGAGGTCCACCAGTTCAACATTGATGTTGTATTTTTCCAGCACCTCAGCCTTGTACTGCTCCTGGTGCTCCAGGAGGGCATAGTCAAAAAAAGGGGTAACAAATTTAAGCGCAACAACCTCGATATCCTGCTCAGCTATCACCCGGCAGGCCAGTATGGAATCAAGCCCGCCGGAAAAAAGAGCCAGTGCTTTTGTAGCCATTACTCTACGACTCTGCTCTGCTTACGCTCTATTAATTCCCTGGCATAAGCCATGGTCTGATCCGTTGGAGCTTTCCCGCCAAGCATACGGGCCAATTCAACCACCTTCTCTTCCTCTTCCAGTCTGACCAGCACGGTTCGTGTCCGGTTATCTTCCACCCGCTTCTCAATTCGAAAATGAATATCAGCGCCAGCAGCGATCTGGGGTAAATGGGTAATACAAAACACCTGATGATGACTGGACAGCTCCTTAATTTTGGCTGCCACAGCCTCCGCAGCCTGGCCGCCAATCCCGGCATCCACCTCGTCAAAAATAACCGTATCCACCTGATCGCGCTTAGCCAGAATGCACTTCATTGCAAGCATGAGCCGGGAAAGCTCACCACCGGATGCGACCTTGGCAAGCGGTTTAGGCGGCTCACCAGGGTTTGCCGAAAACACAAACTCAACCGTATCCCTGCCACTCTTCTGCACCCCTTCAAGGCCAAGCCCTTCTGGAACGGCCATCTGTACCTTGAAAGCAGCTTGGTTGAAACTCAGCGAAGCAAGCTCGTTTTCCATGACCTGTTCAAGCTTGCTTGCCGCCGTCTTGCGTGCCTCAGAAAGGTCAACAGCCTTAAGAAAGGCCTCGGTGCTCACCTTTTCAAGCTCGTTTTCCAGCTCCTCAATCCGTTCCTCAAGATTTTCCAGCTCATCCACTTCCGCCCGAATTCTCTCTGCAAAAGCCAGAATATCCTCTATGGTCAATCCATATTTGCGCTGGAGCTGCTTAATCTGGGCCAACCGCTCGGCTATCTGTTCTATGCGCGACAGGTCAGTGGGGATCGTCCTGATGTATTGTCCCAGTTCCTGCTCCACGTCGGTGATTTCATAACACATCGACACTGCACGTTCAGCCAGCTCGGAAACCCCAGGATCCATGGTCGCCAGCCGCTCCAGATCCTTACGCACCTCTGATAAGGTGTCAATAAGGGAGCCGGAAAAAGCCTGCTGGGCCTTTTCTGTTATTTCAAGCAGGGTTGCTGATGATTGAAGAATTTCCTTTTCCTTAACAAGCTCCTCGTCCTCACCTGGAATCAACTTGGCACCATCTATCTCCTCGAGCTGAAAGCGTAAAAAATCCTTTTGCTGCTCTTTTTCCTGCTCTTTTTCCAACAACTGACGCAGCTCACTGGAGAGCGTTTGCCAGATTGTAAACAACGCACCAAAGGCTGCACGCTGTTCCCATAGCTCGCCATAGGTATCCAAAAAATCAAGATGGTAACGGGTGTTAAGCAATTGCTGGTTATCGTGTTGACTGGCAATATTGACCAGCCCGTCAGCTAACTTACGCGCTGTTTTAGTGGTGACCTGCTGATCATTGATAAAAATTTTGCTCCGTCCCTGGCTGGTGATAACCCGTCGAACCAGGCAATTTCTGCCATCCAGCAGCTCATGTTCATCCAGCACATCAGTAAGCTGGTGCTGGTCAGCTCCAAGCTCAAACATGGCTTCAATCTGGGCAGACTTACACCCGTTGCGCACCCAGGAAGCAGAGCTGCGCCCGCCACCCAACAGATGAACAGCCTGCAAAATGATGGATTTTCCTGCCCCTGTTTCGCCAGTTAGCGCAATAAGCCCGGTCTCATTTTCTGAAACATCAAAATGGAGTGCATCAACCAAAGCCAGATTATTAACCCGAAGTTCATTGAGCATGATTAACGCCTTTTTTCTTTATACATATTTCTCTCAACCCAATACCTGCCACCATAAAATAGAGGCAGGATTACCGTAAACTGCATACCCCCTCAAGGAGTACATACATAAACGCCTTGTTTTGTGCAGCTCATCCAGAGGGCCTGAAAAGGCAGATATATTACATTCCTCTTGACTGGTAGACCCCCTGGCAGTATTTTTATAGGGAATACTAACATTTTACCATAAGGGGAGATAACGTGTCTACCAATCAGCGACTGAGCGCAAGCCTGGAAGATTACATTGAAGCCATTTACCACATCATTGAAGAAAAAAAGGTTGCTCGAGGCAAAGATATTTCAGCACGGCTGAATGTAAGCGGTCCCTCTGTTACAGAAGCGCTTCGTGCCCTGTCCCAAAGGGGACTGATTAATTATGTCCCTTATGAAGTCATCACCATGACTGATGAGGGTCGTGTAGTTGCTGAAGATGTTATCAGTCGCCATGATGCGCTCAAGCAGTTTTTTGTTGATGTCCTGGCCATGGATATGGAAGTAGCCGAGGAAGGGGCATGCAAAATTGAGCATACCGCCCCACGGGAAATCATTAACCGGATCGTGCAATTTACGCACTTCTTAGAAATTTGTCCCAGAGGTGGTAAAGAGTTGATTGCCGGATTTGCTGATTATTGTACCAAGGGAGAAACACGCACAACCTGTGCTGAGTGCATCTCCCAATGCATCGGCATCAAAGACACAAACAATTCTGCTTCCTGACAGATTCAGCTTACCTGTTGTTCAGGAGTTGGACCACCTCACCCGGATGAGGGAAACGCCCCTTTGCCTGTTTTTTGGAATAGAGAACTTCGCCATCAACCGTAACGTCAAAAATGCCATTGCTTCCGGCAATCAGCTCTACTGCAGCTTGAGAACCAAACGCCTCAACAATTTCTGCTTCCACACTGGAAGCCTGTGGTTTATAGTTTCACTTTGCGCAGTATTCAATTGTAATTTTCATTGGTATCTCTTATGGGGGTAAAGTGTACAATGCGTTACGCTGTTACGTTACAGAGTACCATACCAAACCTGTTGAAGAAAGAAACAGATGTTTTTCCAGTTCATGTTAGCACAACGCTGTTGCTCTGTTAAACTTTTCGCCCCGTTTTTACCTGAGTAGCCAATCATGCCTGTTTACGAATATACAGCCCTTGAAAGCTCTGGCAAGAAAGCTAAAGGCATCCTGGATGCGGACTCTATAACTGCTGCCCGACAAAAGATACGCGCCCAGGGCATATACCCTGTTGAAATACGGGAATCACTTGCCAAGGTAAAGGAAACGGGCTCCTCCTCACTGCTTGCTCTGCGTCTGGGAACCAAAATCAAGCCCCAGGAAATTCATGTGGCAACCCGCCAACTGGCAACGCTGCTTGGGGCGGGTATTCCACTTATCCAGGCCCTGGATGGCCTTATTGAGCAAACCACCAACCGCTTTTTAAAGAAAACCATTGCTCAGATAAAAGATGCCATCAACGAAGGGAATTCGCTCACCGCAGCACTGGAAGAGCACCCTCGCTTATTTTCAAAGATTTATATAAACATGGTCCGGGCCGGTGAGGCCTCTGGTTCACTTGATGTGGTATTGGAGCGGCTGGCTGAGTTTGGGGAAAATCAAACTGCCCTGCGTTCCCGGATTAAGGCTGCCCTGCTCTATCCCCTTTTCATGGCCATTGTGGGCATTGTGGTACTCGTACTCTTGATCACCTTTATTGTTCCCAGTATTACCTCGGTTTTTGAGGGGACCCAACAGGCTCTGCCACTGCCCACCATCCTGCTCATCAGCAGCAGCGCATTTCTTCAGCAGTACTGGTGGTTATTGCTGATGCTTATGGGAGTACTCTTTTTTGGTATTTCGTTTTTTCTTAAAACAGATAAGGGCCGCCAATTGTGGGACAAAGCCAAGCTTTCACTGCCAGGGTTCAAGGATCTGAATAGTAAAATTGCCTCAGCCCGTTTTGGCAGAACCTTGGCAAGCCTGCTCAGTGCGGGTGTTCCGCTGACCTCCTCGTTAACCATTGTAAAAAACATTGTAAACAACACCCTGCTGGCAGCACTTATCAAAGAGGCTGGAGAGGAGTTGGAGAAAGGGAAAAATCTTTCCCAGGTTTTCCGTGGGAGCAGTTATTTTCCGCCCATGCTGGTGCAAATGATAGCTGTGGGAGAACAGAGCGGCAGTTTGGAAAAAATGCTGGAAAAGGCTGCTGACAGTTACGAAAAAGAGGTGGAAGCAAAAATCCTGGCCCTTACCTCCATGATTGAGCCGGTGATGATCCTGGTCATGGGGGTAGCTGTGACTTTTATTGTCATCTCAATTCTGCTGCCCATATTTGAGATGAACCAGCTTATCAGGTAACCCGGAAGACTTCCTCCAGAGTGGTCTGACCAGCCAGCACCTTACGTAAGCCATCGTTACGCAGGGTGGTCATTCCAGTATCGTCCATGGAGAGCGCCATGCTTTTGATCTGCCCGGAGTCAGAGGTCGTCAGGGTAAATCGTTTCAGCTCTTCGGTGAGGATCATCAGTTCAAAAATCCCAATCCGTCCCTTATAGCCGGTTTCAAAGCAGTCAGGACACCCTTTACCACGGTACAGCTCCTTTCCTTCCACATCAGCGGGGTCAAATCCAGCCTTTTCAAGATACTCCTGGCTGGGGGTAAACGCCTCTTTGCATGAAGGGCAGATCTGCCGCACCAGTCGCTGGGCAAGAATAGCATTTACTGAAGAGGAAACCAGAAAAGGTTCAACCCCCATATCAATGAGGCGGGTGACGGCACTGGCCGCATCATTTGTATGAAGGGTGGAAAACACCAGGTGACCAGTCAAGGCTGCCTGAATGGCGATCTCAGCGGTTTCCAGGTCACGAATCTCACCCACCAGGATAACGTCAGGATCCTGGCGAACAATGGTACGCAGACCATTGGCAAAAGAAAGGCCGATTTTGGCATTCACCTGCATCTGGCTGATGCCATCCATCTGATATTCGATAGGATCTTCAACGGTGATGATGTTGACATCCGGGCTATTTAAGATACCAAGGGCTGAATACAAGGTGGTGGTTTTCCCGCTCCCGGTGGGGCCGGTAACCAGAATAATGCCGTGGGGAGCTTTAATCAGGTTGAGAAAGTTCACCAGATCCTTTGCTACCAGGCCAAGATCTTCCATGGGCACATATACACTTGACTTATCCAAAAGACGCATAACCACCCGCTCACCAAAAGCGGTGGGCAGAGTAGAGACACGGATATCAACATTCTTATCGGCTATGCGTATCTCAATCCTGCCGTCCTGGGGCAGTCGCTTTTCAGCGATATCCATCTTGGCCATGATCTTGACCCTGGAAATGAGTTTACCCAGCACATGACGTGGCGGTGAATACATATCATAGAGAATGCCATCTACCCGCTTACGAATTTTGACCCGATTCTTGTATGGCTCGATATGCACATCACTGGCATTATCACGCACGGCCTGTGAAAGAACCAAATTGACCAGCTTGATCACCGGTGCATCGCTGGTATCATCAAGCAGATCAGCAGTTTCCTCAATTTCAGATAAAATGCTCTCAGGATCATCCTCGTGCATATCCTGCATCACCCGATCCGCCGCATCACCGCTGGTCATGTCATAGGCGGTGTTGATGGCGATGAAAATCTCATTTTGGGGGGCCAGGACAGACTCAATCCCTTCCCATTCAAGGATACGTTTAAGGTCATCGAGTTGCTGAATAAAGAACGGATCTGCAAGTGCAACATAGGAGCGCTCAGGAGTGGCAACAGGGATCATTTTAAATCGCTTGAGATACCCGATGGGAATCCGCTCCACAAAAAAGGGCTCGATTTCTCTGGGCAACTGGGGGACCAGCTCCAATTCACACTGGATGGACCTGGCCTTAAGCAGATCCTCCTCGGTGACCAATTTCTGCTGAACCAGGAGTTCGCCAAGACGACCACCCTTTTGGGCCTGCAGTTCAAGCACTTCGTCAAGCGCTTCCTGACTCAGGTGAGCCTGTTGTTGTAAAATTTCTCCTAACCGTTGCATGAACGCTCCTGCTTGAACACAGCTGCTACTGTTTCCCAGCTGCCTGGAGGTGCTTGAGGTTTTCCCTGGCCAGCTTTTTCAACGCTTCATAGGGATTCTGCCCGCTGTTATCCTGAGCTTCCTGATCCGGTTCAAACTCCAGCACCCGCTCATACATCTTCCTGGCCTCTGCAACATTGCCCTCTTTTTCGTACACCACACCAAGGTTAATGGTGGCATAGGGATTTTCCGGATGGATACGTATTGCCTTAAAAAAGTATTGCTTTGCGGCCTTGTAATCGTTCTGCTGCATTTTGGCAAACCCAATGTCGGTGAGCGCCATGGCATGGTCCGGGTTACCTTTTTTGTTGAAAAACTTATCAGCAATGGACGATGATCCAGGCTGGACATCTTTCATCGCGTCCCGCTTCTGGAAATACAGTTCTGCAAGTTCAGCCGGATTTTCAACAATATGAGGAGTGATAAAGATAAACAGATTCGTTTTATCTTCCCTTTCACTTCTGGTTTTAAATAACCAGCCCACAAGGGGGATATCCCCCAAGAGCGGCACTTTGTATTCCCCGGTATTGGTGTCCTGCCCAATCATACCTCCGAGCACTACTGTTTCTTCATTGTGAACCACCACTGTAGTATTTGCTGTTCTGGTAAATGTTGAAGGGGTATCGTCCTCTGCCGTGCCTTTCAATTTAATCACCTCAACCCCAATATCTAACCGAACCACATCAGCCTGGTTGATCTGCGGCGTAATAGTCAGGCTAGTAGCCACATCCTTATATTCGTAGTTGGTATAATCCTGCTGGGAATCGGTAGTGTTTCTACTGGTGATATAAGGAATGTTTTCCCCCACCTTAATGGAAGCTTCCTTATTATCGGTGGTCAAAATCTGCGGGGTGGCGATAATGTTGATATCTTCATCATTTTTATACGCATTGATAACCGCTCCAAGGTTAGGAAAATATACATCGCCAATGTTTATCCCTTGCTTTAACACCCCCATGGTAAATCCGGAAGAAAGCACCGTAGGCGCAGCAGCTGAAGTGGAAAAGCCATTAAGTCCCCCATAAGGGTTTGTTTGAGAACCTGAAAAACCACCAAAAAATCCCGTGTTATTTGCAAGATCCTTAGCCCCGCTATACTGAAGCCCCAGGCTAAAGTCTTTGGTCATCTGTACCTCCATGATCAGCGCTTCCATATAGACCATGCGGCGCGGGATATCGAGCTTCTTGATCACGTCTTCCAGGACCAGATAGTCCTCCCGGGGAGCAGTAATAATCAGGGCGTTGGTCTCCACATCTGCCATCACCTTAATATCTGAAGAAAGCAGGGGAGCTGTCTTGGTTACATTTTTTTTATTGCCACTGTTTTTGGTTTGGCCGGGCAAACTGGTCAATACCTTGACCATCTCTTCTGCATTGGCATGTTGCAGATAATACACCCGAATTTTCCCTTCGCCGCGTTTAACTTCCTGGTCCAACGCTCTGAGCAGTTTCTGGATTTTATCAATATGGGTACGCGGAGCAAAAACAATGAGCGAGTTGGTTCGCTCGTAGGGGATGATCTTCACGGGTTGGTTTTGTTTTCCCTTTACCGCCCGCTTAACAAACAATTGCTTTATCGACATTGCAATGGTTCTTGCATCAGCATGCACCAAGGGAATGATGACCGTTTCCTCGCCGATGGAAGGCACATCAACTGCCTTGATGATCTCCATCAGACGGGTAATATTAGACTGCACATCGGTGATGATCAACATGCCAGACTGGGAATGGGAAATAAGCACACTGGTCCTGGACACCAATGGGGATAAGATTCTTTTCATATCATCAGCATTGGTGTGCACCAGAGGAATAATCTGAGTGACAACACGGTCTTCCGGTGACTGGCCTCTTCCATTAAAAACAGTTTCAATGGATTTTGAGCGGGCCTGGACAGCTGGAACAATTTTGATCACTGTTCCAGCAGGGATGGTGGTAAAACCATGCACCTCAAGAACCGATTCAAACACCTTGTAGGCATCTGTTGCAGAAATTTTGGCAGGTGAGATTATGGTCACATTACCTTTTACCGAACGGTCCACGATAAAGTTTTTTCCCGTCAGCTCACTGATAAATTTAATAAACAGGTTGATATCCACATCATTAAAATCAATGGTGACGTACCGCTGAGGAGTTACCTTACGCGGAGCACTGAGTGCTGTACTCCCCACAAGCAGTAAACACTGTAAAACGACAAGCAAAAAAAACGTTTTTCCTTTCATAAATGCATATGTCATCTTCATGGATCTATTCCATCAGGAAGTATCAAAAACACCAGTTCACCACTCTCAAGCAGCGACTAGCCTACTCATAACCCTCGACGCCTTCACCCTCTTCCTGCTCCTGTTCAGCCGGGTCAGCCTGGTCAGCCTGGTTACCCTCTTCATCCATTTCTTCCAGCATCTTTTCCAACTCATCTACGTCAATTGGTAATGGTTCCGTGGCCCCTTGGACCTTCTCAGAGACTGTAGGTTTGTTTGCTCTAAAGCTTATTCGCCTGCGTGGCTTTACCACCGGCACCTTTCGTTTGCTCGTTGTACTCAGCGATTTTTTTTGTTGGGGTGAGCGTTTCTTTGCTGCAACAACAGGTGGACCTGGGCCGCCACCCTTTCGATCCTTGATGGTAAGCGCTTCGATTTTACCGTTAACATTCAACGTCACCTTACCACGGGAGATCTTCTCAACTCGAGCATTTTGGATCAAATCTCCTATGCGGTACAGATCCTGTTTCTTTTTCTTTTCATCAACGATAATCGCCCTGGCGTCCTCTTTCGTTCCTACAACTGTACCAAGGAGCACCAGCTTGAGCGTGGTTTCCTCCAGTTCTTCCTTTACCTGATCTTCAGGTGCGGCGGCCGGAGCTTCAATTACGGCTTGGAAAATATTACGCTGAACAATGATCTGGTAACCAGCAGAACCATCCACCTCCTGGCTGGTATCACCCACCTGTTTTGGCTGTGGACGCCTGGCCTGTTGTTTGCCGGCAGAGGTGCTTGTCTGAGGAATCATTGCGGCCAACTGCTCTTGGACCTGATCATAGAACATGGTTACGCCGCCATAGCCCAAAATCGTAATACCCAAAAGAATGACTGGAATCCGCAACCGGGTCATTTCTTCACCCTGGTCTGAAGTTCTTGGATAAGAGGTGATAAGGTGCCAAAATCCAGTCCAGGTACGCCAACATCGCCTGTGATCTGAAAGGAGATATCCTTATTTTGCATCGCTGACCTGATACGTTGCAGTATGGCTGTATCGGTTATCTTGCTGAAAAACTCTGGCCTGGGTTTGAGTTTTCCCTGGATGTGCAACGTGCTGGCCGTGAGTAAATGTTGTATGGTTACCGTTCCATCAAAATCTGCTGTAAAAAGGGGGGATTCTATATGCCCACCGGCTAATCTGACAGTGTTGTTTTTTCCAGTGACTGTGCATCGCAACACTGTATATGGAATGGAAGTGTGGGCCAGAATCGGCTGTTTTACTCCTATTGCACCGTCACTGGCATTGAAAAGCATGGTAAAAGATTGTCCCTTCCCCTGCGCTAGCCGCTTTTGATAGGTTCCATTTACGGTTCCGCTCACTGATCGTCCTACCCATTCACTGAGTTCGTTGAGTGTAGACAGCTGAAGTCCCTTGAGCGTCCCCTCTACCAGAAAGCTGTTTTCCTCATACCTTATTGTTCCAGCAGCTTGCCCCTTATGCATCTTTGCAGAAAACAGTACTGCGGGGCTCAGTTGCGCTAACTGCACCCAATCGGGCTGAAGTACCATTTCTTCAGCCTGAACAAGCGGCCCGCTGGTTTGTTGTGTACCTAACCCCAATGTTTTTATGACCAGCTTATCCGGAAAATCCAGGTCAATGGACTCCAGTCTGGCCGTAAACGGTGGATAGAAATGGGCAACATACGCAGGAATCCATTGCTGGAGAAATGGAGAGGGGAAAAAAAACACTAACATGAACCCAACTATGAAAAGAGTGTAGAGCAGTATCCCTGCTATGCGTGCGCTCCAACTTACTCCTTTCCCCATCCTATCTGTTGCTTTCACGTTACACGCACCCTATCCCGAGGAATCCAGCCCATCCACACTGACAATCTGCATGATAATATCAAGCGCACCCTTTTCCTTGGCGTTTTGCTGGATAGCTATCCGTCTGATACCAACCAGATTATGCGGTGACTCGGTCATCTTCAAAAAATGCACCAGTTGCTTAATAGAGACTGCCTGGAGCTTCATCTCCACCATGCTCTGCTTAAGCAGCTTACTGGTCAACTCCGAAGGCTTCATGTAGGAGATATGATCCTTAACCTTGCTCTTTGCAGCGTTTTTTTCCAAAAATGAAAAAAGGCTGAACCCAGCTGCCCTTTGTTGCAACAACTCGGCAATGGAATCGTTTTTCTTGCTAAAGCTTGCGTATCGCTGGCTCATTTCCTGCATCTCAGCAAGTTGACGCTGCTTGGCGGCCAGGCTTCTAACCGCTCTTTTTCGGTTATCCAGCAGGGGAAAGACTCCAAACTGCGCCAGCACAAAGAACACCAGGCAGACACCAGCTATTGTCACGGCAATTTTTTCACGTTGCGATAACTGCATCATCCCTCACCCAGGTCCAATTGAATTTCAAAACGAATTTTTTGGGTCTTCTTGTCAGCCGTGGCTGAGACAATCTGCACGTCTGTATAATAGGGTGACTGGGCAAGCAGGTTCTTAATCTCGTCCACTGCGTTAAAGGTTTCAGTTACCCCCCGCATGCGAACCGCCTTATTATCCACCACCATTCTCGAGACCTGAATGACCGTGGTTTCAGGAATTCGGGAAGAAATATCAGCAAGGAAGTCCAAGATACGCTGGTTACCGGCATAAATGGGTACATCACCCTCGGTTGTTTCCATCCCACGCAAGGCAACCTGCATCTGCACATAGGGATCATGGACTCTGGTTACGTTGGGAAACTGCTGCCTGTACAGCTGCTCCATCTGGGTTCGCAATGCTCTGTTCCTGGTTGTCAGTCTTTTGTAATCCAGCGTGTAATAGCCGATTACCAGCGCAACAACTACTGCTGCTCCTGCCAGAACGCTGATCAGCTGTTTTGGAGAGCCAAACAGCGAACGCTTTGCTGCAAACTCTCCCTGACGCAGGTTGAGAGTATTGTCAGGAAAGCTATTGTAGAATGCCAACGCCAGAGCGGCCTCATACTCTCCAACGTGGTCTTCAACCAAAATTTCGTTGCCGCTGCCAAGGATTTCAGCCAGTGACAATCGTTGCAGCGGCAGGTCCAGGCTGGTTGCAATATATTCACCCAGCTGCTGATCATTAATGAGCTGTCCGCTGACACATATTTTTTGTATCTCCTCCGGTGCGAATCCAATAGTGCGCAAAAAACCAAGGCTGCGGCGCAAAGAAGCAACAAGGTTTTTTCTTCGCAGCTCCAGATCATCACCATAGAGATTCACTAGGCTCTGGTCGCTAAAGGGCAAATGACGACAAAACTGGCACACCCCACCCCGCAATAGTGATACCGAACAGGCCGAAGCATCAACACGGAGAAACAACACCTGACCATCGCTGCACTGCGTACCTGCTGCGCTCGCCAGAGCTGAAACCGCAGGCAACACCACTGCTGGTTCAAGCCCGTACGATTTTAGGTAGGCAAGGGTTTCAGCCAGTTTTTCTTTTTCCAGAGAATAGGACAGGATACGGCTGTTGGTATCAACCGTATCCAAAAGAGTAAAATCCGAAACCAACTCGTCAATGGAAGGAATCAGTTGATCGTCCAGCTCAAAGGGAAGGGTTTGGGTGATACTTTTTTTATCACGAAAGGGCAGCTCCAGATTGCGGACACTGATCCAGGAAAGCGGCAGGCCGCAAATAACTTCGCCATCCTGCCAGTCAAGCTGCCTAAGCAGCTCATCCAGAGGGGTAAAGAGCGGACCGCCCTCTTGACAGGAAACTTGAGCAAAAGCGGACAGGCCCCTTGCTTTTCCGCTCAACTCAGTGACAACTCCTGTAAGGTAGTCTTCACTGAGGTATAAACCAAGCGTCTTTTTTCCCATCTTTGTCTTAACAGCCTCTTTTACTTAACATGCCAGTGTTGCAGGGTTTGCTCTTTTGTTTCATGGCGTACCAGAATACCGCATCCTGTTCTCTTCATCTTGCCAAGCTGACCGCGTATTGTGACCTGAAAGGCGGCTGACTGTGTAGTGATGAGTTGCTCATCAAGGGTGATATCACCGGGAAAACCATCAACCCCTTGATACCACTGCGGGTTGGCCAGCTCCTCCTCATGATCCTCGTTGCCACGATACGCAATAAGGTCTTCCACCATTTCCTCAGTAAGATCCGGACTCAAAGCAAGGAGAACCTGTGGAGCAGCGGTATTCACATTGATTTTTCCGTCGTCACCAACAACGGTAAGGTACGGTTCCAGCCCTTCGTGTTCATCATCACCATAAAAAAGCTGGCGGGACATGCCTTTAACATACAACAACTCTTCTTTTGTCTTAAGCCTGCTGTTCGCACACCTGTACTGTGGATCAACTGACTGATAATATGCATTTTCCGCGCCATTATCTCGCGGATCATCATCTTCATCAATCCAATCACGGATGGCATCAAGCAGTTCATTTACCTGCTGCTCATCTTCTATGGCAAATTTACCTGAGAGCAAAAACCTTTTCCACAGCTGAGTGGTGCGTTCCAGCTTTTCCTGCTGCTCTTGGGGATCTGGCTGATTTTGCTTCTCGGAGCCATTGGGTGTACTGGTTTTCTTTGCCACCAAGGCATGAACCTGGAGCATGCCGGATACATCCTTCACCTCTATGGCAAGCTCCCCGTCTCCTGCAAGTTCGTGTAACAAATCCTGATCCAGTGAAGCCCAGCTGTCATGAAAGGAGTCGTAAGTGTTTCTTTTCTGGTCACTATATAATGCCGCCTGGGCCACGCTCAGGCCGGTGTGCATTATGCTTTCCAACTGAACAAGCTGCTTTGCCCCGCTGGCATCTTCGATCTGGGCGTCCACATCCACGGTAAGCTGCATGGTCATGGTTACCAGGAAACTCACAACCAGCAGGGCCATCAACAGCGCCACCCCGCATTGATTATGGAACAAGATTTTACCCATCAGCTGCTCCACTTTGGCGGATTACACCGGTGGGCATCCAGACTGCGGTTTCAAAGGCCAGAGAGGTTTCCTGCTCTTTGTCCAGCCAAAATTCCATGGTAATAAACACTGCTGCAGGAAGGGCGATGGGCCGGGCTTGCTCCTCATCTCCTCCTTCCTGCTCCCAAGTGTCACTTTTTTGACCTTCAGCGTTTTGATAACGCAATGCAAACGAGCGGAGGTCTTCAGCCAGGGCATATACAGGTGCCTTTTCATCTTTACCATAAATAAGCAGACCATCTGAGCGCAGCAGCTTTAATGAGCCAGGGGCTTCCTCGTCTTCTTCAACAATGTAGGTGATGGCGGTTGCACCGGGCAAATCGTCTCCGCCACTCAAGGACAAATGGGCCAGAGAATGCAAGCGTAACGCATCTGCCCGCACCCCATCTATCTCTTTAGGTGTTCCTTCAAAAACAGCCTGTTCATCACTGAGCGCACTACTCAAATCCTCAGTTATCCGCTCAAAAGTCACTCTGGCCTGACGATATATTTCTTTCTGATCTCCTGTTGCCTCCATCACAGCAACCGAACTGGAGAGCCCAAAGCCCACCATGGAGCTTATCATGGCAAGGATGGCAACGGCCAGCATGACTTCAAGGAGTGTAAACCCGCCCTTACCCATCCTGCTCCTCAGCTTCAATTTTCCCCATCATTGTGGTGGAAACGATAAAGGTCCGGTTTTCATCGTTTACCAGATAGATGGTGAGCACCACCTGCTTAAGCAACCCATCCACTTCCGGGATGTTGATAGCATCCTCAGTCAGCTCTGTAACCTCTGTTTTCCACCCATACCCGGCAAAGCGCTCTTCAAAGAGACCATTGTCATCGCCAAGTTCGTCAAAACCTTCAAGACGCAGCTCGGTCAACTTTTTCCGGGCAAGCATGGCGGCTTCGGCATCAAAACGGGCTTCAGTCACCACGGAAAGGCTTTGGGATTGTGAACTGAGCAAGGTGGTCAAGGCTATGGCAATAACAGCCACCGCAATCATCACTTCCAGCAGGGTAAACCCTTGATTGGTGGTTGCTGCAGGAGCGCTCATGGTACTAGCGAAAGGTATCCGCAGTCAGAGCGAGGTCCTGCTTATAGACGGTCACTTTGCCTGCAAAAGGTGAGAGTTTCAAGGTCATGACATCACCGCCTTGGTTCTGCAAATGGATTAAACAGGGCTCAAGATACCCTTTTTCATTACAATAGATTGTGGCCCTGCTGCTGGCAAGAACGCCCTTGGTACTGAACGCAATATCTCTGAGTTCCACGGAATCGGGCAGGCTGAGTTTTTGCCAGCTTCCCACATCTTCTTCCCCGTCACTACCAACCACAGCCTGAGCCGTAAAGCTGCGCGATCCAATGTCGTACTTGAGGGTATAAGGCAGGGAGGTGTTCAACGCCTGTTGTGAGGCGCGGGTGATGAGCAGGGTAAGCTTGCGGGTTGTTTTCTTTAATGGATCATTGAAAACAAAGGAGGAAAGCCCTGGTACGGCAAAGGTCATAGTGATCGCAATGAGCACCATGACCAGGGTGAGTTCTATGAGGGTAAAGCCTCTGTTATTTCGGGCTGACAAGGCTGTGGCAGAGCAAGGCGATTACACCTTACTCTATCTCCCAGTTATTGACATCGGCATCATCCCCTTCCCCGCCAGGCTCACCGTCCGGGCCATAGCTCATCAGGTCAAAATCGCCATGGAGCCCAGGACTGATAAAAATAAACTCGTTTTGCCACGGATCTTTAGGAAGGCTTCCTTTTTCAAGATAGCCCCCATCGCGCCATTTTTTGGCAAGTCTCCCCACTGATGGCGGCTCAACCAAAGCTTGCAGACCTTGCTCGGTGGTGGGATATTGCCCGTTATCCAGCTTGTACAGTTTGAGCGCCTGTTCCAGAGATTGAATCTGGATGGCAGCCTTGGTGCGCCGGGCTTCTTCCGGGCGATCCATGATCCGGGGCACGATAAGTCCAGCCAGAATACCAAGGATTACAATGACCACCATCAATTCGATAAGGGTAAAGCCCACCTGATTGGAGAGCAGGTTTTGGCGCTTCATGTGTGACATGCAGTTCACTCCTTAAGATATACGATAGGTACATTTTCTATACAGACTCCACAAAACAATGCCTCCGCTCACGGTCAAGCACAGGCTTGCCAAAGCTGCCTGCCACATGCCTAACTGTAACGCCAGCCAAGAAAAACCTAGAAAAGGGAGCAACATTATCCTGACAATCAAGCGCAGGGGTTCACTTGAAGCAATTACATCAGCAATGGGTGGGGAAACAGTGTAGTAGATATTCACCAGCTGACGTCCAAGCGCTGAGGATTGCAGGCAGGTATCTCTAAACTCTCTGAGCAGGGCAACTGCAGGGTGGAACAACGAGCCATAGGAGGCAGTAGCTATGAAGCAGGAGTCTGGGGTGTAAAAGCGTATCTGATCGCCATATTCTACCTCCCCATTTGCAAGCGCTATATAAGCACGCGCATAAAAAGTAGTGCCAGGTTTGAGGTGTTCCAGTTGAGCTATAAACTGACCCGTGCCTACACCACTCCCATTATCGGTTGTGCTCTCATTTCCTGGATACTGTGGGAAAGGATCAGTGGCGTACACCACGCCTTTTTTGAGGATGTCGCTCTCTTGCTTCCCAGTTATTCTCCCCCCTGTCAGTGCACCGGTTCTGGTGACAGCGGTAACAGGGATCGTGCGAACATATGGACTTGCAGCACCAGGCTGTTCACCGGCAAAAAAGTTGGCAACGACTATGGAATCAGCTCCGTCCTGTATGTCAGTGCCTACCACGACGATATCGCCACCAGGAGTAGCAGCGACCGCTAAACCTGCAGCATCAACACGCTCTGTATCCAACAAGGTTACGTTCACCCTTCCCTGGGTACGTGCAACCTCATCAAGCTCATCGGCCACGGCTTCTTCCACAAAAAAGCCCGTCACAGCGGCATACAATCTTTTCAAAACCCCTGCTGATACTCCAGAGTTGAGGAACTCTTCAAACGAATCTTGAATCTCAATTTCCTGTGGGTTTTCCTCAGCATTGCCATCAATGGAGCCGGATTCAACTTTAAGGGCTGAAAGTGTAATACTTTCAGGAAATACAGCCCTGGCTTGCTCAAACGTTTTTGCGTCACTGCCTGTAAGCGAGTAGGTGGCCATCAAAAAGCGGCGCATTCCCGATTTTGTGGCGTATCCTGTCACCACGACCTGCTCAGTGTTGATAACCTGCACAGCATAAATGACGTCATCTTCAGGGCCGGCATAGATATTTGTATACCCTTTACCTTCAAACTGCATATCAGGGTGCCCATCAGCAGTAAAGCGAAAGAGCACTGCATCAGACTGTTCTTCATGTATCGCTGATCCAGCAAGATACAGCTCCTCGGCATCACTTAACGCAACTCCAAATCCCTCAGAAAAATCAATATCTGGCGGAGCCATGGCAATGCCCTCAATCCCAAAATCGGCGTCAATGGAGCCATCCTCATGCAGTCCAACCAGAAAAAGGGAGAGTTGCTTCTCTTCGAAGTAGGAGCCCGAGATGACAATGGAGCCATTCCCCTGCACAACAACGCCTTGTGCGACAGCATCCTCACCAACACCAACTAAACATATCCCCAGTTCACCAAAGGTTTGATCTGGGGTACCACTGCTATCAAAACGGCCCACAACAATAATTCTGCCGTTGGTGCCTTCTGCAACACCTGCGATAACAATGTCATCCTTTTCAGTGATGGCAAGTGCAGTAATCTCATCATGCTGCTGACCGACCTCCATGACGACAACGCCTTCATCACCAAAGGTACGATCCAGGCTGCCATCGCTGTTGTAGCAGGCCAAAGCAAAATCCCGGTCAGTGTCACTCTCACTGTATCCTGCTGCTATAATCCGGCCATCACTGAGCAGCTCTACAGCTAAAATTTCATCATCAGCATTGCCAATAGCGGTGACCACACGACCGTCACCATTGAAGCTTGTGTCATAGCTGCCGTCTGGCAAAAGGCGAAACAAGGAAAAATCATGATCAGCAGCGCTGGATTTTGAGCCAGCCACAATGATGGCTCCATCAGGCTGGACAACAATCCCGTGACCACGGTTGCTTATCCCACCCAGGGACTCACTCACCTGACCATTTTCGCCAAAGCGTGTGTTCAGCGAGTAAGCAGCAATGGCACAATGCGTCCAGCAAAGAGCGCATACCGCCAAGCTGATCAGGATATATTGTCTTTTCTTCCTTTCCATGGTCATCATCCTTAGTATACCAGAGAACCATAGCAGCAGTTACGCTGAATACCTTACCGGCTATTTTCCAAAACTACACACAGGGTATTGGCAATGTTTACAGTTACGACACAGCCCGCCATGGCCGAGTTCAGCCAGCTCCCTGCGTCCAATGGATTCACCGGTAAGCAGTCGCGGCAACACCAGATCAAGTACAGTGATATTGTGAAACATGCCACAGGCTGGAACCCCGACAATGGGCACCTCACCAATGCGGGCAACCATGAACATGGCTCCAGGTAAGACGGGTGTGCCGTACACCATGTCTGATGCGCCGGCTTCTTTAATCCCCAATCGGGTGACATCATCGGGATCTACCGACATACCACCGGAAGTCACGATAAATTCTGCTCCCTGTGCTAGGCTCTTATGGATTTCTGCGGCAATGTGCTGCACATTATCCGGTGCAAAACCAACCGAGACGACCTCTGAACCTAAAAGCTTGAGCTTATCTCGCAGAACCTGCTCAAACTTGTCTTCAATCCGTTTATAATAGACCTCACTGCCGGTAATTACCAGGCCAAATTTCACCGAAGGAAGCGGCACAACCTTAACAATCCCTTCTTCCAATGACGCGATGGATACAGCCCGGTTGACCAGTCGCCTGCGGGCAACAAGGGGTATCAACCTTGTGGCTGCAACCTGCTCGCCCTTTTGTACAGGAGTGTTATCCTGAAGGGTGGAACACATCACCTCGCCCAGCATGTTAAACTGGAGCAGAGCGTCCCGATTAACCTTAAGCAAACCACGATGGGCAGCTTTGAGCGCCATCTTCCCTTCAATCACCTCATTTGCAAATTTTATTCCGGGACCGGCCAGGGCTTTGGCCAGCAACATCCCGGCTTCATTCTCGTGAATTTCCTGATCAGTGAGTTGTAAAACATAGACGTGGTCTTTACCTAGCCGGCGTAAATGTTCAATATCTTCAGGCCGGATGATATGCCCTTTTTTAAATGCCCGACCTTTAAATTCATCACGGACAATTTCGGTGATATCGTGGGGAAGCACCATCCCAACTGCCTGATCGACTGGAATACTTTTTTTCTCAGATATATCTGCCATTACTATCTTTTTTGCTGTGACACAGTAAACGCTCTGTCCAACCTGGATACCCGCCCACTCTGTCTGTACTGTTATCGAAGAGTTACTCCGTCAATGTACTCCTTGCACCCCAAAAAGCAATATCAAGAATTCGTTATCGCTGTCACATTTTTGACAGGCACCAGACAATCCTTGCATTACGCTGTAATCGTGATGAGGGGCGTATGTCCGGAAGGGATAACCCGCTCGTGTTATACTGCACTTCTGCCGTCAAAAAACGGCAGCATCTCCTCTTTGGCAGCATAATTGAGGCGGGAAAGGACGGAGAGCAAACTTTTATAGCACGTTTACTCCAAAACCAAAATAAGAAGAAAAAAAAAGGCGGCAAATGAACATTGCCGCCTTGGTGTACAGTTGGTGTTTTAACTCTGTCAGCTTAATCCCGTGCTCCTCCAAAAAAACGCAGCAGCATGAGAAAGAGGTTAATGAAATCCAGATAGAGGGCCAAGGCTCCTATGATTGCGCCTTTGCGAATGGCAGCTTCACCCTGCTCCATAATCCCCTGCTCCCCCATGGTTTTTATTTTTTGTACGTCATAGGCAGTCAGGCCGACAAATACCAGCACCCCGATAAGGGAAATGGTCCAGTACAGGCTGGAACTTTGGAGGAAAATATTGACCACAGAAGCCAGGATGATCCCGACCAGCCCCATAAATAAGAAGGAGCCCATTTTCGAGAGGTCTCGCTTGGTGACCAGCCCATAGACTGCCATTGCCCCAAACATCCCTGCAGTGATAAGAAAGGTGCCACCGATGGATGCCTGCGTATAGGCCAGAAAGACAGTAGAAAGGGTTAACCCGTTCAGTGCCGAGTACCCCAGAAATAAACCAGTTGCAGTACCAGGTTGTATTTTCTCAATTCGGGCGGACAAATAAAAAACCAGCCCCAGTTCCGCCAAAATAAGCACAAAAAAAAGCGGGCTGCTGGCAATAGCAAAAGCTAGCCCGGTTTGGGCTGTAAAATAGGCCAGAACACCAGTAATAGCTAATCCAATGCCCATCCAGTTAAAAACTTTAGCAAGAAAAACGGTCGAGGCCTCTTGTCTTGCCTGTTCCAAGGTCATCATATTTGTTGTTTGCATGTTTCCAAACTCCTGTTTTATTGTCATCTTTTACCTATTTCCCTCAAAAAACGAGTCCATCATTGGACCATCCAACTCTTTTTATCACCTACTAGAATAACCATTCAGCATCAAAAAACAACTCCTTGTCGAACAGACACCTTTACCAGCAAACCTGCAGCCCATTATGTTGGCAATTATCTTGAGATCAGTGTGTAGGAACAATATAATACGGACTACCCTTTACATGCCAGGCTTTCCTGATAATTGACCAGATCGTCTGATAAAGCAACTTTTTAACTGATCACAGCCCCCGTGATTGGTTACAAAGGCAAGACCATAATGGGGCATTTCAACACATCGCACATGCAAACGAAAAGAAAAAGGTTGGGCATAGCTATCCTGCTGCTGTGTACAGTTTTCCTGGCTGTGGAAATTTTTGGCGCTGGTCTGGATACAGCAATGAGACAGAGCCTGCGAGCCCGTATCCAATCAGCTTTCCCGGAGCAGGCTCTGCAATACCACCAGACCATGGGATTATCGAAATTTTATGAACAGCATCTACAAAGAACCAAAAAACGGCGCAAAGCACCACCGGTCATTCTGGTCCACGGCCTTGATGAACCAGGCAAGGTGTGGATGAACCTGGCACCTGCACTGTACCAGGCAGGATATGACGTGTGGATAATGGAGTATCCAAATGATCAGCCAGTTACGCAATCAAGCCAACTTTTTCTTAAAGAACTCCAGCAACTAGCAAGGGAAGAAATTGCGGAGATATCCATTATTGCACACAGTATGGGCGGATTGGTCACCCGTGAACTGCTGACCAATCCAGACCTGGGATACAGCGAGCTCTCTCATGTGCATCGCGTCCCAAAAGTGACCACGTTCATCATGGTGGGTACTCCAAATCACGGGTCGCAGATGGTTCGATTCCGCGTCTTCCTGGAACTACGGGACCAGTTTTCCCGTTGTATTGCCGGGCAATGTGGAGTGCTCAACGGCATCTTTGACGGTGCTGGAGAAGCAAAAGCAGACCTGCTGCCTGAAAGTGACTTTCTTGAAGCACTAAACAAAAGGCCCCTTCCTCGTGATATTGACATGCTGACCATTGCCGGAAGAGCAGTTCCATGGAGCACGGATAATACAGCAATGGGGAACACAGCCTTGCAACACTATGGAAAAAACATTGCAGCAAAAATCGGTGACGGCGCGGTGACGGCAGCCTCTTCCAGGCTTCCGGGTATCAGCCACGTAACAGTTCCAGGAACCCACCTTTCCATTATCCGCAATATCACCAGGCGGAGTACCAGAATTCCCCCTGCCATCCCGATTATTTTACAACGGCTGGCAACCCCATAACTGCCTGCCAGCAGCAGAGTAACAGCCCCCTGCTCTGTTGTATTCCTTCTTCATAGAGCAAGACCTTGCACTACTGATTACCCCGTCAAACGGGGTAATCACCCTCCTCTTTTCTTTTCCAGAGCCCTGGAGAACGAAAAACCACTCACAACGCATAAAACACTGTATCTCCATTAACAATACACATCGACATCAGGTCGATATCGCCCTGTATTTACTCGATTGCACCCTATATCGAATGCACCCCTGACTGGAGCTGCATATACTGCAAACAACAGCAGAAAAGTTTTTATTAAACCAACGTTCAAATCATGAAAAACTCAAAAAGGATGCAGTCATGAAACACACAATAGCCCACCTTATAGCAGGTTCTGCACTGGTAGCACTTCTTTCAGCATGTGCCCCCATGAACACTAACCAGCAACAGGGAACGGCCATAGGTTCTGGAGTTGGGGCCGGGGTCGGCGCCATCTTAGGCCAGGCCATTGGTCATAATACCGAATCCACTCTGGTGGGAGCTGGAATCGGGGCTCTGGTGGGTGGCCTGGCAGGGAATCAGGCCGGGCTGTACATGGATAACCAGGAACGGGAGCTGCGTCATGTGATGGCAGCATCTGAGGCAGCCAGTATCAGCAGGAGCCAGGATGTATTGACCGCCACTTTTAAAGGGGAAACCTTTTTCTACCATGACTCTGCACAGCTTCTTCCTGGAAGCAGAGCGCAACTCAACAGAATAGCGGCTATCCTTAAAAAATATAACCAAACCTACATTGAGGTTGGCGGGCACACCGATACCACTGGACCAGCGCAGTACAATTATCACTTATCCAGAAAGCGGGCAGAAGCGGTGAAGCAAGCCCTGATCCAGCGTGGCGTGGCACCACAGCGCATTACTGCCATAGGATACGGGGAAAGCCGTCCCATCTCTTCCAGCCACGCCATGAACAGGCGGGTAGAGATTATCATCAGGCCCATGCAATAAACGCTGTTTCCTGTTCATACCTTACAATCAGAAAGGAGGACCACATGGTATCACTGCACCGAACACTGATCATTTGCATCATCCCCCTTATCCTTGGACTGGCAACCACAATCCAGGCTGCAAGTTACACCTCAGCCATCAATGCCTATGAGCGAGGTGACTATCACAGCGCGTTCAGGCAATTGAACAAACTTTCAACCAGCAACGATCCCCATGCGCAATACATGCTGGGCAGGATGTATGCCAGCGGAGAAGGGGTTGACAGAGATTATGTATTAGCCTTTAAATGGCTCACGCTTGCTGCAGATCAGGGCCTTACTCCAGCACGCAAGTTGCAACAACGGGTAGGTTCCCACCTGACACTGGCAGAAAAAAAATGGGCCAGGGAGCTTATCGCTGACCATCGTCATTACCAAAGCCGTACTGCGGGTTACAGAGAATACACAGATTCTGCCACCGTTTGTAAAACCCAGAGACACCTGGCCAAGCTGGGCTATTTATGTGCTCCCATTGACGGGGTAATGGGCAAAAAAACACGCCGGGCGATCAGAAAATATCAGGAAGATCATCAGCTAAAAGTTGATGGCCGAATCACCATCATTTTATTGGAAAGTCTCCACATGGTGAGTAATGGTAACCAGGAACCAGTTTTTACCCAGCCATATGTGACAAAAAAAGCGTGTGGTGCCAAACTGCGCAGCCAACTGAGAAAACTCATCAGGAAAGGGTACCGCCAAAACGCCGCAGAAATCTGGTACCTGCAACGGTTGGAAGAGTTGCTCCAAACAAGCTGGAGCTTATAGGCGACCTGGAAAGGTAATCGCAAGGGTGAGTATGATTTTCTCAGAACAAAAATATGGTATACTAAACCAGATTGAATGAATTAACGACCTGCCGGAGTTGTCTTTTTTAACTCTAACTCATTGAGGATCATAATGGGTGATATCATCACATACCAAAAAGGCGAGGATCCAGAGAAGGATGCATGGGTTACCAATTTTTTCACTGAAAACCATCTTGCCTATGAAACCTTTCCTGACATGGTGGCATCACCGGAACAACTCAACTTCATGGTCCACCTGGACCATGAGCAGCTGTATTACCCCTGTTCAGATGCCCTGTTCAGCGCCATCATTGAAAAACGTGCCGAGACACGGCTCACCTCAGAATACACGCATATATGGGGACGGTTGGAACGCCTGGTCAAAGAAGTTGTTGAGGAACCCTATAAACAACAGTACCTGCTCAGCCTGCTCTCCATCAAGTACAATCATGAGATTACCAACAAGGTACATCTGCCGGGAAGGCTGGAGAAACGATTGCTTGGCATATTTACCACCATCAGCGAAATTGACCGGCCCTTAGCTGAAACCAAAGAAACAGAAAACAAAAGAGTTGCCCGGTTTCTCACCTCTGACGTATTTAAACAGACCTACGAGTCCCTTGAAGGGCTTGAAATACAAGAAGAAACCACATTATTTGATATTGACATGCAGCTCCACCTGCTGCGTTTACGGCGTTTGTTGCTCATGTCATCACTGCGTTCCATCTGGAAAGAAGATGAACTGCCCAGCGAAAAAAAGCTCAAAGAAGTCGTGCAAACCCCATTGCACTTTACCCAGTGGGCCTGGTTAAAGGAATGGCTGCATGATGTCGTCCTGGGACGCCGTAAACCATGTATTTTATGGCTTGCAGGTCGTTCCGGGGAAATCGTCTTTGACCTGATGATGATACGCAACCTCATGAAACTGGGGATTCGGGTTATCTTAGCTGTAAAACAGGACTTTTATTACCACCGGGTTTCGTACATAGATCTGCTTGAAGATCCAACCCTGGAAGGATTACTTGAAGACGCCATCTTTATTGGTGACGCGACTATCTCAAAAAATAGCCTCTTACACCATCTGGACAGCGACAACCGCCTGCTGGTTATCTCTGATGGTACCAGGGAACCGTTTAACCCGCTCCTGATGTCGGTCACCTTTGCCCGTTCCTTTAAAGAAGCTGACCTTGTTGTCAGCAGAAGTCCGGGCTGCAGGGAAATCATTAATAACAGCTTTCAATTTACCCGGGACATTATCTCCATCATCCCTGGTGATGACGGCCAGGTAGACATTCAGCTCAAGCTGCATCATCCTGCGACCATTCGTTTCCCGCAATCAACCCTGCGCAAAAAAGCAGACAACCTGATCAACACGGTCAAACAGGAAAAGGAGCAGGGCAAAAAAATCATGTTTTACTCTGCGATTGTGGGCTCCATTCCTGGACAGTTGCAGACCGCCAAGGACGTGCTCAATGTTTTTGTCGATCACCTGCGCTCCACCTTGCATGATGTTGTGATTATCAACCCAGGTGAGCATTTTGAAGAAGGGATGGATGCAGATGATATCATGTATATGTGGGAAATTTTTCAACGCTCCGGGACCATAGATATCTGGCGCTTTCAAACCGTTGCTGATGTTGAACAGAGTTTTGCGCTCATGCACAAGAAAGTACCGCCCGAGTGGAGTGGAAAGGACGCGACCTACTCAACCGGCTGTACCAAGGAGATGGATATTGCCGTTGAGATGCAGCAGCTCTATCCTGAAATGCAGCTGATTGGTCCTTCCATGGAGAAATTCAGAAGGCGGCGCGAGTATGGGGTGGGCAAGCTCTACGACAGAACCTTGATGGATCGCGGGTGAAGCCAGCGTGCTCAATTATCCAGTGAAAAAACGTAACCGCAGGGCATTGGTAACTACAGAAACAGAGCTGAGCGCCATTGCTGCTCCAGCGATCATCGGGTTGAGCGCTGGGCCTCCAAAGAAGGTCAACACCCCGGCAGCCACCGGAATACCGATGGTGTTATAGCCAAAGGCCCAGAAAAGGTTCTGGCGGATATTGGACATGGTGGCCCTGGACAGAGCCAAGGCAGTGATAATCCCATCCAGGTTGCCACGCATGATAACCATATCGCCAGACTCAATGGCGATATCGATACCAGTGCCCATGGCTATTCCTACATCTGCCCGGGCCAATGCTGGAGCATCATTGACGCCATCTCCCACCATGGCAACCACATGATCCTGGTGCTGCAGATGCTCGATAACCTCAGCTTTTCTGGTGGGCAGTACCTCGGCAATAACCTCATCAATCCCAGCCTGACGAGCAATGGCTTGCGCGGTTATTTCCTGATCACCGGTAAGCATAATGCAGCGCAAGCCCATTTTTTTCATCCTGGCTACTGCTGCCACGGTTTCATCCTTTAAGGTATCGGCAACCCCAAAAAGTGCGACCAGCTTTTTATCCAGGGCCAGATACAGCACTGTTTTCCCTTCAGAGGAAAGGGTATCCACCTTCCCGGCCACTGCAACGGTCTCAACTCCATGCTCTTCAAGGAGCTGACGATTGCCCAGCAGGACAGCCACCCCATTCACCTGGGTTGCAATTCCCTTTCCCCCAATGGCTGTAAAGGATTGTGGTTGCTGTAACTGTAACTGGTTCTGGTGGGCATATTCCACCAGGGCTTCAGCCAGGGGATGTTCGGAATTTTGTTCACTTGAGGCTGCGATCATGAGTACGTGCTGCTCATCAAATCCCTCGGCAACCAGGATGCAATCGGTCAAAACCGGCTTACCATGAGTCAGGGTTCCGGTTTTATCAAACACCACCACATCGGTCTTTTCAGCCCGCTCCAACACCTCACCACTTTTTACCAAAACGCCCAGCTGGGCCCCCCGACCGGTTCCCACCATAATGGACGTTGGCGTAGCAAGCCCCATGGCACAGGGACAGGCGATCACCATCACAGCGATAAAAAACCGCAGTGCGGCAGAGAACTCCACGCCACCGATAAAGTACCAGGCCAGCCCGGTGATCAGCGCTAGACACATCACCACTGGAACAAAATAGAGACTTATCCGGTCAGCACTGTTGGCAATGGGAGCCTTTGAGCCCTGTGCGGCCTGGACCATCTTCACAATCCTTGCCAGCATGGTCTCATTACCCACTTGCTGGGCAGCAACATGGAGCATACCGTTTTTATTGAGGGTTCCCCCAATAACAGTATCCCCCTCCTGCTTGGAAACTGGAAGAGATTCTCCAGTGAGCATGGATTCATCAACAACGCTTGTCCCAAAGGTAACCTGGCCATCAACAGGGATACGATCCCCAGGACGGATGAGTAACAGGTCGTCCTTCTCTATCTCTTCTACTGGAATCTCCTGTTGCTTAAGGTCATCCTGCTCACCTGCTAGCAAGGTGGCTGTATCCGGGGTAAGCTGCATCAACTTGGCAATGGCATCCGAGGTGTGGGACTTGGAGCGGCTTTCCATATATTTTCCCACCGATACCAAAGCAATCAGTACCCCGGCAGACTCAAAATAGAGATCCATTACCCGTGCATGTACATCAATACCCAGAAAAATTTCGACCATGCTCCAGGTTGAGTACACAAAGGCCGCACCCGTTCCCACTGCGATGAGCGAATCCATGTTGGGAGTGCCACGAAACAGCGCAGGAAAACCAACCAGGTAAAAGTTACGCCCCAGATACATAATCCCAATCACCAGCAAAAACTGAATAAGCGCAAAGTTGGCTGGATACTGATGGCAAGAGATGATTCCCGGCAGGGGGATGCCCAGCATCTCCCCCATGGAAATAACAAAAAGTGGCAAAGCAAGGACAAGGGCAAACAACACATTTCGCTTCATCGCCTTAAGCCGTTGTGCTGTTTCTGCTCGTTTCTGGGCAAACAGGTTGTGCTGTGCACTCACCGGGCGTGCTACAAAACCAAGCCCGCTGATTGCCTCACGAATCTTACGTTGGTTCACTACGCCCTTTTTAAAACGCACCTGTCCAGATTCATCGGCCAGGTTGATGCTTACGGCTTCTACCCCTTCCAGCCTGGAGAGCACCCGCTCAATTCGGGATGAGCAGGCAGCGCACGACATCCCGCTGATAGCAAGTGTAAGCTGGGCCAGTTCGTCTTCTTCAGAACCAACCAACTCAAATCCCAGTCCTTTGACCCGCTCAGTAATCTCTTCCAGACTATGCACATTTTCGTCCCACACCAACTCCATGGTCTCGGCAGCCAGATTCACGGCTGCGGTTTCCACTCCTTCCATACTGCCTATCACCCGTTCAATTCGGCTTGAACAGGCAGCGCAGTGCATGCCATTAACGGTGAGTTGTCTCTGTTGCATTTTTTTCAGCGGTTGCTCAGTATTTCTTTTTTTTATGGAACCATCTTGCACATTTTTTTCTGCAGGCTTACTCTATACCAGATAAACACTCGTACGGGTTACACATTTTTTACACACGGAGAACATTCATGAATACAGTCAAAATAAACGGCATGAGCTGCCAACATTGTGTGGCATCTGTGCAGCAGGCCCTGGAAGCAATTCCTGGTATTGCAAACATCGTGGTTGATTTGGAAAAGAACCAGGCCATCTATGACGGTGCTGTACCCTCTGAAACCGTGGCACAGGCCATTACCGCAATCGGCTTTGAAGTGGTTGAATAACGCTGAAGTGCAGCCCCCTTTTTAGACCAGGAAGGGGAAAAAATAAAAAAAGCTTCATCCCCAAAGGAGATGAAGCTTTTTTTATATCTATGGTAACTGATCACGGGCACTTCATCTGGCCACGATCACTGGCGCAGCAGTGCAAACCCCGTGATTGGTTACTCTCTATTACTTATCTAAACGTTATTTTCTTCTTTGCAAACGGGCACGTCCGACAAGTCCTAACAGACCCGAACCAAGCAACAATATAGCTGACGGTACTGGCACAGGATTAGGATTTGTACCTGCGGCAAAGCTAACGCCTTCCATCCAATAGTCGGTACTCGGATAGCCACTTGCGTACGCTGAACCTGCTACGAGCAGATTATATGTCCCTGCATCAAGAAAATCCCAAGTATAGGTGCTTACCAAATTACTACCCGAATAATATGGGTCTGCTTTTTCCCATGGGGTGACATTTTTAGGTGCTGGGCCATTTTCAAAGCCAACACTTGTTATGTCCACCCATTCAGGAGAAAACATACCACGGTTATCTGTTTCTGAAAGAGTAAAAGAAAGCGATCCTGATTCCGCCAAAGTGAAAACAAAGGTGTCGGTAAAATCTGCCTGATAGGCTCCATTCTCAGACACCAATTCGGGTTCATAAAATGGCCGATAATAATCGGGATCATCCAAATCTACAGTTATTGTTTGGGCTGATACTGCTCCAGCACAAAGAAAAAAGACACAAAGGGCTGAAAAACCTGTTTTTACTACATTCACACTATTCCTCCAATTAATAAGTAAAAAGCGAATCTGCAGGAATCCCTGAGACGAAGAATACAAATTGTATTATAAAAAATTAGCTTTGTTAAATTTTCTTGGGCAATAAAAATAAATAGGTCAGGTTCGCAGCTCAACTCTGCCCCTTTTGATGCTCTCTTTTCCTTGTCTGATGCGTATTTGTGAGAGCGCTTCTCCTTTTTGCTTGTTTATTGGTCCTGTCCTGGTAAAAACGTTCCAGTGAGCAATTTGCACCACAACGGACAGCCCAACTTTTTGTTTACCACATATAGCTTATGGACCGTCGCTCTGCCTTAAAAATCCTGCATCTTGATACTTCTGCTTCAATACATGAAATAAAGCAGAGCTATCGAAAGCTGGCTGCCCGTTACCACCCTGACCACCATGCCCAAAATCCAGTCACAGCAAAAAAGGCCGGAGAAAAGATGAAAGAACTCAACAGTGCCTACGCCTGGTTGCTGGATAATGGAGGGCAAACTGATGAAGCAGTTCACCCTGCTTTCGATCACCAACCGAGTGCTACCACCACTTTTCAGCGTTTTTCCCTCCCTCTCCTGGTTTTCCTAGCGCTCCTGGTGGTTGTGATTGGAGGTTTTTTCTTTTTCACGTTCAGTAGGGTGGAAAACCAGTTTGAAAAGGAAAACAAAGAGCGGTCAACGGCTCATGTCGAAACAGCTCTTTTTCTGCCCCATGAGCTAGATAATTTATCACACAGCGAGATACAAAAGCTCCAACAAGGGTTGACTGCTCTTGGTTATGAAATCGGCGGGGTAGATGGATTTATGGGCCCCAAAACCAGAGCAGGGATACAAGCATATTGTGCTGATTTTAGAGTATTTAAGCCATGCGGTTCGGTTGCAGCAGCACAAAACAATGTGCAACTTCATGCTACGGTCATTACCCACCAACCAGAGTGGCTTAAGATCGCGCAGGACGGGCAGTTCCACACCTGGCTGACTGATCAGGAAGAGGCAGAACATGTACACATGGCAATAGCAATGATGCCGGCCTTAGAGTTGGTCAAGTTAATTGATCAGTATCGCTTTATGACCTTTGCCCCATCACAACAGCAGCTTCCGACAACGGGGGTGCTCTGGCAGGAGAGTAAGCCGCTGGGCAGTACAATACTCACCCTTGACGCAGGTAAAGCCCGTGGACACCATTTTTACCTCAAACTTATTCAAGCAACAACTAAACAGGATGTGGTGTACGGGTTTGTTCGTGGTGGTGATCAGTGGAATATCGCCCTGCCTCCAGGTGATCACCAACTGAAAATCGCTGTGGGAGATGAGTGGTATGGAAAACAGTACCTCTTTGGACCTGAAACACATATTTTGTTACTCGACCTCCCGGGAGCCAAGCTCCCTTCCCTTTCCCAGCAGCCCCTGGATCTGAATACGCTCATCCAGAGCAATCAAATAACACCAACAGGTTCGGTTTTTGCCTTTTAAAATGGATACCGGCCTCAATATTGAGTCCGGTATCCATTTTATGCCCCTCTCTATCGTCAATCTGCGACGAAGATATATTGACAAAACAACTGTCCTTGCGGATACTAAGAGGAGGGCAAAGATATTTCATTGCGCTGGCAGCTCATGCGCAAATTACAGGAAGGAGAAACACAGCACAAGAGAGCACAGGGACATCGGATCAGTTTATCCAGAATCACCCGCTGGACAAAGCTCTTGAAAAAAGAGGATACGGTAACCAATCGAATCCTGCACAACTCTGAACAAAAAGGAAAGAAGACAAAATGAAACAATCGTGGACAAAAAAACTGGTTTTGGGAGCAGCAATCATGCTTGCCACTGCTCCAGCAGCAATGAGTTATGAACAGCCAGCAGTAAATCTTGGCTTTACTTCCTTTATGGATGGTGCTCCTCCGGCAGGTCCTGGATTCTATTTTACCCAGTACTTCCAGTACTACTCTGCAGACGCCCTGATGGATGGCAATGGAGACGAGATACCATTACCTGACCCTGAGCTTGATGGTTGGATCAGTTTAACGCAGTTGTTTTACCAGTCTGATCAGGAGTTGTTGCTGGGTGCAAAATGGGGGGTGGATGTCATTGTGCCTTATGTATCCTTAGGGCTTGATTACGCCGTAAACAGCCCCTTTTTTCCCCAGGCTAACAACGCCGGTTTTGGTGATGTACTTGTCGGGCCTTTTCTTCAATGGGATCCAATCATGGGAGACAATGGCCCTCGGTTCATGCACCGGATTGAGTTCCAGATGATTTTCCCAACCGGTAAGTATGATTCGGATAGGTCCATCAACCCCGGAAGCAACTTCTTCTCCTTTAACCCATACTGGAACGGCACATTGTTCCTTACTCCAAAATGGACAGTAACCAGTCGTATCCACTACCTGTGGAATGCTAAAAATAATGATCCCAGCCCTGCGTACTTGGGTGCTGATGACATCCAGGCTGGACAGGCTATTCACGTCAACTTTGGCACCAGTTATGAAGTGCTGCCCAAGATATTACGGGTTGGGATTAATGGGTATTATCTCAAGCAATTGACAGAAAGCGAAAGAAATGGTCAGGAAATAAAAAACAGTAAAGAACAGGTGCTGGCACTTGGCCCAGGGGTGCTGTTTTCATTATCCCAGGATGATCACCTGTTCTTTAATGCCTACTGGGAAACTGCGGTTAAAAACAGGCCCGAAGGGAGCCGGTTTACTCTTCGCTGGGTGCATCATTTCTAAAAACAAACGGGAGGATGCCTAAAAAGCATCCTCCCGTTTTACACCTCGCTCTTGTTGCTAGCGCTGGCAGCGCCCTCCGCCACCACGACCCTTTCCCTGCCCGGTACCATCGCGGCGGCCAACACCGCCGCCTCTTCCAAGCCCTCGACCACCGCAATTTCCGCCTACAGTGCCTTGATCGTTTTTTTCCTTGTTCCGGTTGTGTGCTCCCTCGTCCTTTTGCAGCGTATCCTGAACCATACCGCCCTCCTTGATGGAAAATGATGCGTTCTTCTTATTCAATGTCCAGGTTATAAAAAGTGTTTACATGCCCTTTATAAGGATGTACTGGCTCACCAAAAGCAACATCCTCAATGGCAAACATTTCTTTAACTGTTGCAACGAATTCTTTTCGAGCGTTCTTATCGTTTTTTAACACCCCATCCACAGCAGTGAGCAAAACAGTGTGCTCCTTAGTCAGCGTTACATGGGCGCTTGAATCGGCTTTACTGACCTGTGCTGCAATATTAGCTTGTAACGCCAGGTTTTGCAGAGCAGCACGGGACCGCTCTGTTTCCCGAAACTGTTCCTTTTGTATCACTTGGACGAGTAACTCGGCGACATCATCCACGGTCAATGATCCTACGCAGAGTACCATATCATACAATCTGCTGTCCCATGGATCTTTTCCATGGAGATGTAAAGACCATTTCCGGCGTTCTTCATCATCTTTTTTCAAAGAAAACAACGCACTATCCTGAGAAGCACCTTCCCTGCGCATTTCTTCGGCAACCCGTGAGTTCAGGTCTGCAATTATTCGAACTTTGAGTGCGTGAGCAATATTTTGGAGAAAAAAATGTCCTGCCAGGCCATGGTAGACAATATTGCCTTTGAGCATATGGGAAAGAAAAGCCGATTTAAAGTACGCCACATACCTCTGTTGACCGTTATTAAACCGCTCCAGCACCGTTGGTGCGTCGTGCACTGCTTTTAAAAGTTTAATTTCAGGGATATTAAACTGGTCTGAGGCCTCGACCAAAATTTCCCGTGAAATACACTCATAGCCAAGCTCACTGGCAACGGCTTCGGCAACTTCCTTGCCCCGACTGTACGAACCTCTTGAAATTGTAACGATAGACATTTCTGCCTCCTTTAGCTATCCCTCTAGAAAAGAATTTAAAAACATACGATTAAGCATTAAAGAAGAAAAGAGCTACTCATTTTCTTTCTCGCTGAGGGAGAGACTCTTACACCCACAACACTTCTTTTTCAAATACTCTTTTACTCTTTTTTGTTTGGTTGTTGACAAAATGGATTATTTCTTCAAGACTTCACCCCATCCGACAAAAAATGGCAAAATACAATCAGGTATGCCCCACCGGTAATGAACCCATTTTCCCTTGTTCAATGAGCCACCGCAGCCGGTTTTGTATGCAAAAGCTGCACCTTATCGGGTTGATATTACAAATGCCAAGCTATACTCATCATTGATGAAAGAGCAAGGTGGATCCCCCCTTTGGTGGCCTACCGGTAGTTATGGGTGGTTTATTTTTCCTGCCACACCGGATTACGCCGCTCAAAAAAGGCTTTCACACCTTCCTTGGCATCATCTGTGGTACACAGCCGCGCAAAGGCCTCGTTCATCAAGTCAAACTGCTGCGTATAGGTCATATCTTCTGCTGCATAAAAGCCCTGCTTGGCAATCTGTACTGCGATAGGACTGCGTTTTGCAAGATCCTCTGCCCAAGCCAGAGCCTCGCTCTCCAGATCCTCTTTGGGAACAAGTCGATTAACCAATCCAAGCTCTTTAAGCTCAGGGCCTTTTATAAGTTTGCCGTAGAGCAGCAGCTCAAGCGCCTTTTTCCTGCCCACACATCTTGCCACAGGGACCACTGGACCAACACAGTTCAATCCCACATTAATGGCGGTCAATCCCATTTTTACATTATCTGCAGCAATAGTCAGGTCAGCAGATACAGCCAGCCCCATGCCATTTGCCGCAGCAACACCCTGCACCTGGGCAATAACCGGCTTTTTCATCCTGGATATGCAACTCAATGGTTTTTCCATATTCTCAATCCAGGCCCGGTACTCATTGGGGGTCTGCCCTTCCAGCTCATTCACATCAATTCCTGCACAAAAGGCCTTGCCAGCACCTTTAATCAGAATAACCCGCACCTTTGCGTCCTTGTCCATCTCCTGTAAGGCATCTGCAAGCTCAACAGCAAATGGAGAGCTGAAGGTGTTGAGTTGATCAGGACGGTTGAGCGTGATGGTTCCTACATACTTTTCACTTACTTCGGTAATAAGATGTTCGTACGCCATGAAATCCTCCTCTCTGGGTTAATGAGCGAACCAGATATGTTGCCTAAAAAATGTGATCTGGCATCCTCCCTTTTCCTTGAAGCCAAAAAATCCACTGCACAACAAGGTGCATTTTGTAAGCTACCATCCTCTTGAACGAGACGGCTAAAACGATGTACTTAACTGCAGTTCAAGCAAGACCATCATTACTTCAGAAGCGGAAAATAGCTACAACAAAATGAACGTCATCAAAATAGGTGGCAGGTGTTTAAAGGGGAGTAAAACCATCCGTCAGATATCCCGCCTGATCCCAACCTATGACAAAGGCAATATCATTGTCGTCTCAGATCTTTACGGTGTTACCAACCTTCTACTTGGCGGATGACAAAGGCACTTGAAGATGAAGATCAGGTTATGGCCCATATTGAGGTGTTGCAACGCGCTATTTTTCCGCCATAGCCAACCTCCAGTGCAGCGATGTACTTTTTACTCCATGAAGACACGTTAGATACAGGGGTTCACGCCCTGCACAACATCTTTTTTAAGCAGAGTTAACCGCAATTGTTTATATCTTCGTTGCACCTGTTCAAGTAAGCGACTATGTTGAAACCGTTTGTGTACAAACTCAAACAGCTTCAGTCAAAACCAGAAACATTATTACATCACCGAGGTAGATGTGATTACATTTAACAACGTCAATAAATGGTTTGGAGACTTTCACGTTCTCCAGGACATCAATCTTGCCATAGAAAAAGGTGAGGTTGTGGTTATCTGCGGGCCTTCCGGGTCGGGAAAATCCACCTTCATCAGATGCATTAACCGGCTTGAACCCATCCAGCAAGGTAATATTATTGTGGATGGGATGAACGTGAACGATCCGGCCACCAACATGACCCTGCTGCGAGCAGAAGTTGGGTTCGTGTTCCAGCAGTTCAACCTTTACCCCCACATGACAGTGCTGGATAACGTTATCCTCGCACCAACCATGGTACGAAAAATGAGCACCAGGGATGCCTCAGCCACGGCCATGGAACTGCTGGAAAAGGTGAATATCCCGGATAAGGCAAACTTCTACCCATCGCAGCTCTCTGGTGGTCAGCAGCAACGGGTAGCTATCGCCCGCGGGCTTGCCATGAAACCCAAGATCATGCTCTTTGATGAGCCCACCTCTGCTCTTGACCCGGAGATGATAAACGAGGTCCTTGACGTTATGAAATCCCTGGCCAGGGAAGGCATGACCATGGTCTGTGTTACCCATGAGATGGGTTTTGCCAGAGAGGTTGCCGACCGGGTTATCTTCATGGATCACGGCCTGCTGGTAGAACAAAATACCCCTGAAGATTTTTTTCAGAACCCGCAACACCGGCGAACCCAGGATTTCTTAAGCAAGATTCTCAGCCATTAATCCATGGCTTTGAAGCCCGATCTGGTCGCTGCACAGGGTAGCACCAGAGCAATATCAATCCTTACTTACCTATGAGGAGACATACATGAAAGGTTTGAAAATCAGTGCGTTGACAACAGCCATACTCTTTGCAGGTACCTGCATGGCTTTTGCCGGCCCCACCTATGACCGTGTAATGAAAGACAAAGTCGTTAAGGCTGGTATCACCAATAAAGGGAAACCATTTGGTTTTATCGATGCCAACAACGAATGGGTTGGTTTTGACATGGATGTTGCCAAGGAAATCGCCAAACGTTTAGGCGCAAAGTTTGAGCCTGTGGTAGTGAACAACAAAACTCGCATCTCTTTTGTTCAAACCAATCCCCCCAAGGTGGACATGGTGCTCTCCAACATGACCCACAAGCGGGTTCGTGACGAAAAAATCGATTTCTCCATCACCTACTTTTTTGATGGTCAGAAATTCCTTGCCCCAGTTGGCACCATCAAGGATCCTAAAGAACTGGCTGGTAAAAAAGTTGGTTCCATGCAGGGAACGACCTCCATTGTGAATGCCAAGGCGTACCTGAAAAAAATGGGCGACAGTTCTCCAAAAGTGACCGGTTACCAAAACGAAGTTGAAATGTTTGAAGCACTTCGTTCTGGCCGCGTTCAGGCGATTTCCACCGACTCCACCCTGCTGATTGCTCTTGCTGCAAAAGAACCGGGAAAATATGAACTGGTTGGTGAGTTCATCTCTGATGAGCCCTATGGTGTTGGTCTGCCCCAGGATGACTCAGCATGGCGTGACATCGTGAACTTCACCATTCAGGACATGTGGAAAGACGGTACCTACATGACCATTTACAACAAATGGTTCGGTCCTGACACTGAAACACCTTTCCCAATGACTGAAGAAATCGAAATGTGGCCATAAGCCAAGCGGCTCATTTTTTTCTCTCGTTTCCTGCCTGCTGCCAGATTTTCTGATAGCAGGCAGGATATCACCTGTATCTTTTACAGTGAGCTTCTCTCTCAAGGCGTACCATGCTGCAGTATTATTTTGAAAAAGGCTGGGTTCAGAACGTAACGCTGGCACTCTTGCTGGCCCTTATCGGGTGCTACTTTGGTTTCTTTTTTCACTTTGATTACGATTTCAACTGGTCGGTGCTCTACACTGAAACCGAGTACGGGAACATGGGCGAGCTCCTGGTTCACGGCCTGGGGTTAACCATTTCCATATCCTTTTATTCTGCCCTTATAGCGTTGGTACTTGGTACCCTGTTTGGTCTGGCACGACTTTCCCAGTTTAAACCGGTCTATGTTTTTGCCACAGCCTATGTGGAATTTTTTCGTAATACACCGCTGTTGGTCCAGCTTTTCTTCTGGAACTTTGCGCTCCCTGCCGGTCTTCCTGAGCAAATTAAGATGGCGCTCTTTTCCATGAATTTTGAATTCTGGGTCGCCACCCTGGGGCTTGGTATCTACACCAGCTCCTTTATGGCAGAGATTATCCGCGCTGGTATCCAGTCGGTGCCCAAAGGGTTGCTTGAGGCGTCCTACTCATCAGGAATGACCTATGGGCAATCGTTACGAAAGATCATCCTGCCGTTAGCCTTTAGGGAGATTATGCCTCCGCTTGGCAGTGAGTTTCTCAACAACATGAAAAATTCCTCCCTGGCCATGACGGTTGGGGTCGCTGAGGTGTGTTGGTCAGCCCAGGAGGTGGAAGCATTGACCTACAGTGGTTTTGAAGCAACTGCTGCAGCTACAGGGATTTATCTCATCCTCTCCCTGCTGATTTCCTTATTTTTAAACCTGGTAAATGCACGGCTGAAAATTGTTGATGAGGCCAGCAAAGACTTCATGCGCATTATCGCTGAGGTGGTCTTTGCGCCAGTCACTTGGCTACATACTGCTTTTTCCACAGCGCTTGCCCTGTTTCCGTCTCCCCAACTGGATGCCAAAACACTTACTCCTGCTCAGGTGGCGCGGCAAAACCTGCGTAAAAGGCTATGGTTTGTTACCCAAAACGGAGCTAAAATGCTCTTTGTTCTCGGGCTGGCGGCTCTTTTGTTCCAGGCTGTGCGAGGGCTGATGTCGTTTAACTACCAGATCATCTGGGATAACCTGCAGGCACTGCTCATCTGGCGTTTTCCCAAAGGTGGAAGCTCCGAGGTGTTCAGTGGTCTTGGCGGGCTCTCCATGTCGCTTATCATGGCACTTATCTGTATCACGGTAAGCTTTTTCATTGGCCTGGTGGTGGGCTTGGGCAGGTCTGCTAAAAACAGGGTCGCACGAATTCCTTCTCTTTTCTATATTGAACTGATCCGTGGCAACCCGCTGATCATGGTTATCTTCTGGGTCTATTTTTTTGTTCCCCCCATGCTCAAGATTCAGCTGGACGTGTTCTGGTCGGCAGTGGTGGCTATGACCATCTTCTTTGGTGCCTACATTGCAGAAATTGTTCGTGGCGGAATTGAAAACATTCCCCCAGGTCAAGTGGAAGCGGCCAAATCAACTGGACTGAGCTATCTCCAGACCATGCGGCACATTATTCTGCCCCAGGCACTCAAACAGATGCTGCCCGCCATTGTTGGCCTCTTTATCGCGGCGTTCAAAGACACCTCACTGGCTTATATTATCGGAGTAATGGAACTCACCACCGCAGCCTACTCCATTAACAACCGACTCATGCTCTACCCCTTTGAAATTTATACTACCATAGCAGTGCTGTACTTCATCTGCTGCTATATACTCAGCCAGTATGCAAAACAGTTGGAGCGCAAACTTACCCCGGAAAAGGTCAGACTGGCCATGTAATGTGCTGCTTGGTGCAAGAGACAATGTAACCCAGATCAGCCATGAGCACCTGCTTGTAACAGGAGTAGAGCTTGCTGGGGATGTGATCATAGATCCTGCAGGTGGAGTACTCTCTGCCTGTCCGTTTGTTCTTATGCGTGTTTTTCAGATAACCATGCATCAAAGATGGCACTAATCTGCCAGTCAATGACCTGCGGCGCAATTCCGGGCACCACAAAAGGCCTGAACCCCTTATCTTACTGCAATTCTGTTATAATTTTTTCTTGATTTTTCACAAAAAACCTTCATTACAGAGTATTTTGAGCATGTTTATTACCCACTTGGGTTAGCCCGCATTTTTCATCTCACCCGGAAATTTAATCAAGTGTAACAGGAGCGTACGCACCAGCATGGATTACAACAAAATCCATCTTATACCTTGGAAGACTAATCTCAAAATCAGTTGTATTTTCTTCTGTAAAAGAGAACCAAGGTTGATTATGATAGTCCAGTTATGTATTCAAATCATTGCCAAGGTTATACAGAGGAGCCATGTATGCCTTCCTGATGCCTTGCTTGCGCATATTTACTTAAGGAGAACAGATGCAGAATTTACAACAAAATGATCCAGAAATTTATAGCTTGATTCGTCAGGAAGAATCCCGTCAGGCTGATAAAATCCGCCTGATAGCTTCTGAAAACTACGTTTCCTCAGCGGTCATGGAAGCCACAGGTTCTGTTTTTACCAATAAATATTCCGAAGGATACTCAGGAAAACGGTATTACGAAGGACAACAGGTTATTGACCAGGTAGAAGACCTCGCTATCAGCCGGGTAAAGGAAGTTTTTGGTGCTGATCACGTCAATGTCCAGCCCTATTCAGGTTCTCCAGCAAACATGGCAGTATACCTCGCGTTTCTAAAGCCTGGAGATACTATCCTGGGAATGGCGCTGCCCCATGGCGGTCATCTCACCCATGGTTCCAAGGTTTCCATATCTGGTAAGTACTTCAATGCAGAATCGTACAGCCTGGATGAAGACGGGAATCTTAACTATGAGACCATCCGGGAAAAGGCCAAAAAATGTCAGCCAAAAATACTGATTGCAGGTCACTCCGCCTACTCCAGAGTGCTTGATTTTAAAACCTTTCGCTCTATTGCTGATGAGGTCGGAGCCATTCTCATGGTAGACATGGCCCATTTTGCAGGACTTGTTGCAGGTGGTGTTCACCCCTCCCCTATCCCTTATGCTGATGTAGTAACCACCACCACCCACAAATCACTGCGTGGACCACGTGGAGCAATGATTATGTGTAAACAGGAACATGCCGCTGCCATTGACAAGGCTGTTTTTCCTGGTTGTCAGGGAGGTCCACACAACAGCACTACTGCTGCCATTGCTGTGGCAATGAAAGAAGCAGCTACAGAAGAATTCAAGCAGTATGCAGTACAGGTGGTCGCAAACGCCAAAGCACTGGCCGCCACTTTACTGGAAAATGGCTTTCACCTGGTTACCGGTGGCACAGAAAACCATCTGATGCTCATTGATCTGACCAACAAAAATGTTACTGGCAAGGTTGCTGCCAAGGCGCTTGATGCAGCAGGTATCGTACTCAACTACAACTCTGTCCCTTTTGATACCCGCAAACCTTTTGACCCAAGTGGTATTCGCCTTGGTACCTGCGCTGTTACCTCAAGAGGGTTTAAAGAAGAACAGATGAAACAGCTGGGTGAGTGGATCACTGCTGTGGTTGCTGACCCTGAAAACACCGAGCTTCTTGCTGATATCGCAGGACAGGTGAAAGCGTTGTGTGACAACTTTCCAGCACCAGGACTGGAGCATCTGAGTAACTAACCGTTTTACCTGCATACCCCATTAAAAAAGGGAGGACCTTTTCAGGTTCCTCCCTTTTTTAATGGCTATTGGAGATGGACAACTACATAATTGTCTGCACTATGGAACCTGCAGTGGCAATAAGTTTAGAAGGCAAAGCGCCCATCAGGATAATCATAACCACAAGGGCTATACCGGCTGCTTTGGTAGGCTGATCAACCAATACAGGACTGCTGTTATCTGCTGCAGGCTCATCGGTATAGGCGGTTTTTACCACCGACAGGTAGTAGTAAATGGCAATAGCAGTATTAATTGCAGCCAGGATAACGATGACCAGTTGACCATGCTTAAGCGCAGAGGTAAGGAGGAAAAACTTCCCCATGAATCCAACAAAGGGCGGAATTCCAGCCAGGGCAAATAAGCCCACCGCCAAGATAATCGCCAGAACGGGTTGCCGCTTATGAAGTCCTGCAAAATCTGCTATCAGCACGTTTTCCCCTTCCTTGGACAACTGACAAATAACCAGGAAACAAGCCAGGTTCATCACCACATAACCAGAGATGTAGTAGACGGCTAACCCATACCCTTCCGGTCCCATGGCGAGCAGACCAAGCATGACAAATCCAGCATGGGAGATACCTGAGAAGCCCAGCATCCGTTTAATATCCGTTTGTACCAGTGCGCTGAGATTGCCGTAGAACATGGAACACACGGCAACGACACCAAGAAGTTGTACAAGAAATTCTGGATGACCAGTGGGCAGGGTCATGAAGCGAATAAGTAAGGCAACCGCGCCTATTTTAGGCACTGTAGCAATAAAGCTGGTGGTTTCGTTACTGGCGCCCTCATAGATATCCGGTACCCAGAAATGCATGGGAAAAACAGCAAGCTTATAGAAAAACCCGGCAAGGACCAGGAGCAGGGCGATAAGCACCGCAGGTTGTCCGGAAAGTCCATGAAGAGCTGGAACAATTTCAGCAAGATAGGTGGAACCGGTAAGCCCGAAAAGATAACTCATTCCATAAAGCAGAAAACCGGTGGCCATAACCCCAAAAAGGATGTACTTAATACCGGCTTCCAGCCCAATTCGGACTCCGGTACGGTCATCACGCATGGCAACCAAGAGGTACAGCGCAAAGGAGGAGAGCTCAAGGGAGATAAATATAGCGATCAATTCAACTGAACTGACCAGCATCATCAATCCAAGCACACTAATGGTGAGGAACATGGTGTATTCAGGCCGAACCTCATCGCTGATCCCCTTAAGCTGCTGCCCCAGCAGGGTAACCACCAGAAAGGCAAAACTGATCAGGAGTTTAAACAGTTGTGAATAGCTATCTACCACGTACGAACTATAGAACAAGGTCGCTTCCTGGGTGTAGGTCAGACAGGAGGTAAGGAAAACCAGCAACGCAATAACCACGGTGCTTTTTCGCTGCATGGACAGATCAAAAGCCTTAAACAGGCTGACAACGAAGTAGAAAAATGCCCCGGCAGTGAGCACGAGTTCTGGGAGAATAGCCATCATAAAATGCCTTCGGTTATAGTCATTACTGTTCTCTGGTTATTCCAGGAGAAGAGAAGGGTAGACGAATAGTTCATTTATAAGCTCACCGCTGCAACATGGATCTGCTGCCACTGATGCAGTTGCTCAAGCAGGCTCACAACCGACGGGTGAATCAGATCAAGAAACGGTTGTGGGCCCAGTCCAATCCAGAACACAAAGATCAGGAAAGGAACCAGAATAATCTTTTCACGCAGATGCAAATCGCTCAGGTAGGACTGATCTGGATTGTCAGTTCCGCCCCAAACAATCTTCTGCAACATCCTCAGCATGTATGCTGCAGCAAGAACAGCTCCTGGAATGGCAGCAAGGGCCAGGGTAATATCATATTTAAAGGTTCCTGCCAGTACCAGAAATTCACCAATAAAAGAGTTGGTCCCTGGAAAGCCAAAGGAAGACAGGGAAAAGAAAGCCAGAAAGGTGACATACCACGGCATGAAACGGCCAACACCGGTTGCCAGACTCAGCTCTCGGCTATGCGTTCGCTCATAGATCATTCCAACACAGAGAAACAAGGCTCCAGTGGTCACTCCGTGGTTGAGCATCTGCATGATAGCACCTTCAACCCCCTGGATGTTGAGGACGAAGATCCCCAGAGTAACAAAGCCCATGTGACCAACTGAGGAGTAGGCAATCAGCTTTTTCATGTCCTGCTGGGCAAGTGCAGTGAAGCCGCCGTACAATATTCCTGCGATTGAGAGCCACAGGATGTAAGGCGCAAACATAAAGGTCGCTTCTGGCGTGATGGGCAGACAGAACCTGAGCATACCATAGGTTCCCATCTTCAAAAGCACAGAGGCGAGAATAACAGAACCGGCTGTGGGTGCTTCAACGTGGGCAGCAGGTAACCAGGTATGGAAGGGAAACATGGGTACCTTGATGGCAAAAGCCAGGAAAAAGGCAAGAAAGACCAGTGACTGGAACAGGGTGGAGTAGTTACCCCACATCATGTCCGGGATAAAAAAGCTGCCGGTTTTAAGATACAGTGCAATGATTGCGACCAAAAGCAGCACAGAACCAGCTAAGGTATAGAGGAAAAATTTGATGGATGCGTATATCTTTCGTGGCCCACCCCAGATGGCAATCAACAGATACATAGGGATGAGCATGAACTCCCACATGACGTAGAACAGGACAAAATCCAGGGAGACAAATACCCCAACCATGGAGGTTTCCATGATCAGCAGGCAAAACATGAAAGGAATTACCCGGGTTGTAATGTACTTCCATGATGCCAGCACACAAAACGGCATAATAAAGGTGGTCAGTACAACCAGCAGGATGGAGATTCCATCCACACCAATAACATAGTTAATATTGAACTGTGTAATCCACGGGAGGAGTTCTGCAAACTGATAGTTAACTGAGCTGGGGTCAAAACCAGTGAGCAACGGAATAGAAAAGAGCGCAGTCAGGGTGGTAATGATCAGCGCCCAGACTTTAGCAAAGGTTTCACTGGGTATGGCCAGCATAACCAGCGCCCCTGCCAAAGGAAAAAAGATCAGGAAGCTGAGCAGAGGAAAGCCCTCTTTTAACACTAATACGTCCATTCTCTGCTCCCCCTTAAAAGAGTTGGTAAAGGATAAAAGTTATCAATACAACGGCTGCCAAGGTGGAAGCATAGAACAGTACGTACTGAATCTGTCCACTTTGGAGCACCCGTACCTTGCCCCCCAGTGCTCTGACGGAACGTGCAAATCCATCCACAATACCGTCTATCCCGTGCCAGTCGAACCAGGCCCAGAATCTGGAGACCTTCATCAGGGAAAAAAGCCCGACCACACGGTACGCTTCACCCCAAGCCGTATCAACGTACTGGATGGGATAGCGAATGAGCCACATGATCACATCTCCAAGTTTACGATAGAGCCAGTCGACATCTACAGAGATCGTATCTTTGGGTGTTATCATGTTCTTGAGGAGGAAGAAACCAAGGGCTGCAAAACCAAGGATCTGGAGGGTTTCTGCAAGATGGTAAACGGTAAACGGATCATAATGAACGGGATACGGCAGTAACCCGTAGAGTACCGATGGCATGGAGCCAACCAGGATACACAGGGTAGCACCAATAAGCATTCCAGTCATCATGTTCCAGGTAGGGTCAGCGGCCTTTTCCCAGGTTTCCTCGCTGCAGTTATTTTCCCCAAAAAAGAGAAAATAGGGCAGCTTCAAGCCGTTGTAAATGAACGTACCCGTGGCACCAAACATAAGCAGCCAGGAGGCCGTGTACAGGTGCTCTTCAAAGCCTGCGGTGATGATCATGGACTTGGAAACGTATGCTGCAAAAAACGGTGCCGCTGAGATCGACAGACAGCCAATGACAGTAAAAAAGAAGGTCACTGGCATTTTTTTATACAGCCCCCCAAGTTCGGTGAACTTGGATTTGCCGGTCATGTACAGCACAGAACCGGTTCCCATAAAAAGCAGACTCTTGTACAGAATGTGCACCACTGCATGGGCGGTAGCACCGTTGATGGCCATGTCAGTACCAATCCCAACGCCAGCTACCATATAGCCAACCTGCGAAACAATGGACCAGGCGAGCAGTCTGCGAATATCGTTTTCAAGAACCGCATAGACTACACCATACAGCGCCATGGCTACCCCAAGCACGATAAGGATATCCATCCCGGCACAGGCCCGAGCCAATGTATAGACAGCAGTCTTGGTGGTAAAGGCACACATGAACACGGCCCCGTTAAAAGACGCTTCACCATAAGCATCAGGTAACCAGGAGTGGAGAGGCACCACCGCAGCGTTCAGGGCAAAGCCGATCATGATCAGCCAGGTATAGAGCTGCGGATTTTGCACATCCATCAGATCAAAGACAATATCACCAACGGCCTGATAGCGAAGCATAATACCTGCCAGTAGAATGATGCCCCCAATGGTGTGAATAAGCAGGTAGCGATATCCGACCTTAAGGCTTTGGGGCCCTCTTCTGAACCAGATCAGGAAGACAGAGGAAAAAGCCATCATCTCCCAAAAGAGAAACAAGCTTAAATAATCACCGCTATAGATGGTTCCCAGTGATCCGGCCACATAGAACCATGCAGCCATGTGTTCTCCAGCCCGGTCAACATGGAGACCATACACCGTTCCGATCACAGCCATCAGGGACATGATCAAGGCAAACACGGTGGAGAGCTTATCCACCCGGCCAAAGACGAGCTGCCAATCCATAAACTGGTAGGTGGCAAAGATATCTGCGAGTCCAGAATTAAGGATCACCGCAAACAGTGACAGCATGGGCACGGTAAAAAGATAAGGCTTACGCAGCGGCCCCTTGATAAAGGGGAGGAGCAAAGCTCCAGCTATTAAAATCAGTGAGGGGTGAATGAAGCTGCTTGTCATTTTTCTTCCTCACTTACAGCTGATGGATTGTCATAAAAATCTGTTCGCACCTGAATACCAGCCTTTCCAAACCAGCGCGAAACGCCAATGATGACCGCCGCTGCACCAAGCCCAAAGACAGACCAGAAGGCTGGTATATGCTGCTCCACCCACGAATGGGCATGATGAGTGTCTACAACCAGGGCAAAACCAACTATTGCAGCCAGCAGCCCATAGCAGCCCCAGACAACAATCTTTATATGGGTTTGTAAAAATTCTATAAGTTGTATCATCCTGTCACCATCTTCACAAATTGCATCATAACGCCGGGAAAGATACCAATTATAACTGAAACTGTTACCGCGATGAGAATGGGGATAAGCATGCTTAATGGTGCTTCCTTCATGCCTGTTTCAGGCTCACCTGCAGGACGCTTTCCAAAGAATGCCTTATAGGTAACTGGTGCAAAGTACCCCACATTAAGCACGGTGGAAGCTATAAGAATGAGCAGGATGCCTATCTGGTGTGCTTCCATGGAACCAACCAGCAAATACCACTTGGTCACAAAACCAGCCACCGGTGGTGCTCCAATCATGGACAACGAGGCCACTGCAAAGGCTCCAAAGGTAAAAGGCATGGTTCGTCCCAGCCCGCTCATTTCTGAAATGTCTTTTTTATGCGCTGCTATGTAGATGGCTCCTGCGCAGAAGAAGAGCGTAATCTTGGAAAAGGCGTGATTGACGATGTGAATCAGGCCGCCATCAATGGCATGGGGTGTAAGGAGAGCAACCCCAAGAATGATGTAAGAGAGCTGGCTCACAGTGGAGTAAGCAAGACGAGCCTTGAGGTTATCCTTGGAGAGTGCGATCACCGAGGCCGCAATAATGGTAAACCCAACAAAATAGGCTGTGGGGATGCCAAGATTAAACAGCTGCATGGTGTCCACGCCAAACACATAGAGCATGGTCCTGGTGGTACAAAACACCCCAACCTTAACAACGGCAACCGCATGTAAAAGTGCAGAGACCGGTGTTGGTGCAACCATGGCACCAGGCAGCCAGTGGTGAAAGGGCATAACCCCGTTTTTAGCAAAGCCAAATAGACAGAAGACATAGAGCAGAACCACAATCCAGCCCCTGGTATCTGCAGGAATAATCCCGGTAGCAATATTGTGTGGAAAATTCAGATGACCCACCAGCACGTAAATAAGGATCAAAGCGGGTAAAAGAAAAAATTTGGCTGTGGTGGTCAGGTAAACAATGTATTTTCTGGCTCCCTCATAGGATTCCTTATCCTGATGGTGTGCGACCAGTGGATAGGTGCAGATGGAGACGATCTCATAAAAGAGATAAAGGGTAAACAGGTTATCTGAAAAGGCTACCCCAATTGCACCAAAAATGGCCAGGGCAAAGCAGGCATTGAACCGGGTCTGACAAGTTTCATCATGGGCGCGCATATACCCCATAGAGTAGAAGACCGCAATCATCCACAGCGATGATGCGACCAAGGCAAAAATCATGGAGAATCCATCTGCCCTCAGGGTGATGGATAACCCTGGCAGCAACTCAAAAAGCGGAAACACCAAGGTCTTTCCACTTCTGAGTGCTGGAATAAAGGACAACACAATGATGAAAAGCAGGACCGACGAAATGCTTGAAATAGCTTCACGCAGGTTTGGATTCCTTTTCAACGTCATGACCACCAGGCTGCCTAAAAGCGGTATGAGCACCGCCAGCAGCAGGCATGAATTTTCAACAATGGTAGGGGAAACTGGGTCCATAATGTTTATCTCCGATTACCCTTGTAGATCGCCAAGATCTTCAACATCAATGGATTTGTAGTTACGATACACAGCGATCACAATACTGATGGCAATGGCTGCTTCTGCTGCCGCAATGGCCATGATAAACAGGGTGAAAATCTGGCCCACCGTAGGATCAGGCGCTAAAAAGCGGTTAAAGGCCATAAAGTTTGTGGAAGCTGCAGCAAGGATAAATTCCGAGGAGATCAACATGCCAATAATTGTTTTACGAGCGATGAGGCCGTATATACCGGCACCAAATAAAAAGGCACCAATGACCAGATAGGTTTCCAGGCAGTTGTACAGGTTAAGAACGAGCATCTGTTAATTTCTCCCTCTGCGTGCAATCACCAGTGCTCCGATAATCGCAATTAAGAGCACGATGGAAATAAGCTCAAACACCATGGAGTAGTTGGTAAGCAATGCCTTGCCCATGGCTTCCATATCAGCTGATGCGCTCACCGGTCGTTGAAACACCTGCCAGTCAGTCTTGATACCGAGCAGGGAAAATGCGGCAAAAAAGAGTCCACCAACACTGCAACCTACGGGACCGACCAGCTTGGAGACGTATTTATTGCCTGGTAGAATCTGCTGCTCAGGGGTAGCCATCATGATTCCAAAAGCAATCAGGATGGAAACCGCACCAACATAAATGAGCAGCTGCATCATGGCCAGGAAAGGGCTGAGTAAAAAATAGTAGACACCGGCCATCCCGGTAAAACAGACAGCCAGCCCGGCCACTGCACGCACCAGGCGGTGGGAGTTTACAGCAATGACAGCGCCGGTAATAACCAGAGCAACGGTGAGTAAAAAGATAATCCCGACAAACCCTTCCAAAGAAAACAGTGATGGGTTAGCCACTGTTGGAGTAACAAGCGGTTGCATCAGTTCTGTTCCTCCAGGCGTTTGACCAGGTCCATGATAAAATCATTTTTATCAAAACTGACCAGGTTATATTCTTTGGAAAACCCAATGGCATTAAACTTACAGCTTTCAACACAGGAGCCGCAAAGACTGCATTTTGTAAAATCAAGTATATACTTGGTCACAGTCTTTTTCTTTTCCCCTTCAAACTTTTTGCCTGCAACGGTAATGCACCCGGAAGGACAGGCACGCTGACAGGCCATGCAAGCGATACAGTTGGCTTTTCCGGTTTCTTCATCACCAATCAGTTCAATATGACCACGAAAGCGTTCGGTCATCTCAGGGACTGTGTAGGGGTAGTTTTCCGTAACCACTGGCTTGAAAAACTGACGCGCTGTAATCTTTAACCCGATCAACAGACTCTTGCTGCCCACCAGGATGTCGCTCCAGTAACCACTCATAACTAAAACACCTTGATGAATGCCGCTGTTAACAGCACATTAACGAGAGAGAAAGGAATTAAAATTTTCCAGGACAGATTCAACAGCCTGTAAACTTGTGTTCGTGGATAGGTCCAGCGAATCCAGATAAAGGTGAAGATCAGGATATAAATTTTCAGCAGGAACCACCACACACCTGGCGTTGCACCAAAAGGACAATCCCAGCCCCCCAGAAAAAGGATGGTGGTGAGACAGGCACCAACGACGATGTTTAAGTATTCACCCATCATGAACAGACCAAAGCCCATGGAACTGTACTCGGTCATAAAACCGGCGACCAGCTCACTCTCAGCTTCTGCCATATCAAAGGGTGCACGGTTGGTTTCTGCAACAGAACAGATAAAAAAGACAATAAATCCAATCCACATGTACAGAAAGTGACCGTTTTCCAGACGGAAGATATTCCAGTGCCAGAACCCGCCCTGCTGATCAAGAGCAATATCCCGCAAGTTCATGGAACCTGAAATCATCACAATGCATATCAGGGTGAGCAGCATGGGGATTTCATAGGCAAGGTTCTGGGAGACAGCACGAGCAGAAGAGATAATGGCGTATTTGTTCCCGGAAGCCCAGCCACCAAGCAATATTGCCATCATGGCAAGCGAAGCCAGGGCAAAAAGAAGCAGCACAGACAGTTCCATGGCCCGTGCCTGAATGCCGCCGGAAAAAGGGATAACCACCATGGAGGTGATGGCAGGAATCATGGCGATAACAGGCGCTACTCGAAACAGGATACCGTCAACCCCCTGGGGAACCAGGAGTTGCTTGGTCATCAATTTGATACCGTCAGCCAGCGGCTGGAGCAGCCCAAAGGGACCAACTTCCTTAGGACCGGGCCTGCGCTGAATATGCCCTGCTCCCTTCCGTTCACACCATCCCAGCCAAGCGGCATTAGCGCCGGCAAAGGCCATTATGCCAACCAAATACAGTATTGGACGCCAGATACTTGTTTCCATAGTTACATAGCCTGTTTACTTAACGATCAATCTCGGGAATAACGAGATCCAGACTCCCCATGAAAGCCAGCGCATCAGCCAGAAGCATGCCTTCTGCCACCTCGCCGAACAGGCTTAGATTAGAGAACGTTGGGGAACGAAGTTTGAGTTTATAGGGATTCTTACCGCCATCACAGACCAACCGATGCCCAAGTGAACCTCGGGCGGTCTCAACCGCTGAATAGTAATACCCGGCTTCCGGTTTGAGATTTTTGGATACCTTGGCCTGAACAGGGCCATCTGGGAGTTTATCCAGTGCCTGCTCGATGATACGCAGAGATTGTTCAATCTCATCCATCCTGACCATGTAGCGTGCCATTGAGTCGCACTCGTCATAGACAGGTACGTCAAAATCAAATTCAGGGTAGACAGAAAACGGTTCGTTTTTGCGCACGTCGTAGTTAATTCCTGAACCTCGAGCTACCGGACCGGTTGCTCCGTATCTACGGCACTGCTCTTTGGTGATAAAACCAATATCCTTAATCCGTTTAATCAGGATAATATTTCCCGTAACCAGATCATGGTACAGCGTTGGCATTCTGGAACGTAACCGCTTGATGAACTCACGGGTACCGGTGATGAACTCGTCATCAATATCATTATACACACCACCAAAACGGAAGTAGCAGTAGGTTAAACGTGAACCAGTGATCCGTTCAAGTAAATCAAGAATTTTTTCACGGTCATCAAAAGCATAAAGAAGCGGCGTAAATCCACCCAAATCAAGCAAAAATGCCGCCCACCAGAGGAGGTGGCTGGCAATGCGGTTCAACTCCACCGTGATAACCCGGATATATTCAGCCCGCTCTGGGACTTCGATACCAGCGGCACGTTCAACAACCAGGGAGTACCCATGGTTAAAGGCGAGCGCGTGGAGATAATCCATGCGTGCGGTATTGGGCATGAACTGAGGGAAAGGAGCTACCTCAGCAAGCTTTTCATGCATCCTGTGGATGTAACCAAGTACAGGCTCAGCTTTTACTATGTATTCACCATCCATGGTGAGCTTGACACGAAGTACCCCATGGGTGGCAGGATGCTGCGGCCCAAGGTTGAGGACAAAGGTCTCATCATGCCGCAATTCGACGGGAAAGGTCATGGCATATAGTCCTTAAGAAGGGGGAAGAAATCAGCATCTTCGGGCAAAAGGATTCTGGTCAAGTCAGGGTGACCCTCGAAGATAACACCATAAAAATCGAAGGTTTCGCGCTCGTGCCAGTTGGCAGCAGGAGTTACCCCGGTAAGGGTTGGCAGCGTAGGATTATCCCGCGGGATAAAAGCCCTCACAGTAACCCGATCAGTGCGCTCATCGTAGCAGGTAAAGTCGTACACTACCTCCAGCTGATCTTCCTTAATCCAGTCAACCCCTGCGATGGATTCCAGAAAGTAGTGCTCTTTGTCAAGCACCTGAGCAACCGCAACGAGTTGATCTGAAGTACAGAGCACATCGAGATGGCTTCCGTGTTTGGCATACTCAGTGATAATCACACCAGGCATACGTACAGCGTCCTGAACACTTTCCTCGGCTTCTTCACCTTCTGCTTCCATTGGCTCAGCTTGCGTGGGTTCCTGCTCTGGAAAAAGCGCTGCAAGCGCAGACCTCGTTTGTTCTATTTTATTCATCGGCTTAGACGTAATTTCTTGGCTCAGTTAAACTCGTGGCCAGCGACGATGACCGGTAATCTTCTCTTCAAGGGTCATGATACCTTCAAGAAGTGCTTCCGGCCGGGGAGGACATCCAGGAATGTACACATCCACTGGAAAAAGTTTGTCAGCACCTTCTACAACGTTATAGTTTTCCTTCACCTTAAACGGACCGCCAGAGATAGCGCAGTTGCCCATGGCGATAACCCATTTAGGTTCAGGCATCTGGTCGTAGAGGGTTTTTACTGCCAGTTCCAGTTTTTTATTAATGGTGCCGGCAACAATCATTACATCACTCTGCCGTGGTGAGGGCCTGAACACCTCAGCGCCAAACCTGGCAATATCAAACCGGGAACCACCGGTGCACATCATTTCAATGGCGCAACAGGCAAGCCCGAAGGTCATCGGCCACAATGAGTTTGCCCGACCAAGAGCAAGCAGCTTGTCGAGCTGGGCAAACTGCACTATTGATGATGGTACTTTTTCAACTTCCACTCGAACACTCCTTTTACCCAGGCATAAACAATGGCCAGCGACAATATACCCACAAAAATGACCACTTCCACAAAATCACGGATTACAAACTCCGGAGCGTTATAGGCAACAGCAACCGGAAAGAGGAACAAAACATCCACGTCAAAGGCGAGAAAAATAAGGGCATAGAGATAATAGATGATACCAAAGCGAATCCAGGCTGTACCAATGGGTTCCATCCCGCATTCAATGAGTTGCCCGGATCTGCCTGCAGTCTGCCTGGTATGGGAGGATGGGCTGAAAAGTTTGACGATGATTATGGGACCAACACCAAAAGCTAAAGCACCCATCAAAAAGATGGTTACATAAACGATATTGGTCAGGCTACCCTGATCCATTTGCACGGCTCCTTACACATCAAATTCATCAAATAAACTGATCAGTATGATCAGCACATCTTATAAAATATATCGAAATATCATTTTCCTGTCAACCACATTTCCGCAATCGGTTTGCCCGAGTACCACGCTGGGGGGCACATTACAATATATAATGCTGAGTGCTAAAAAACATTGACCTGTTTCACCTAAGTAGGGTACTCTAGCGCCGAATTCAATTCCAATAATACATTCATTCAATCGTCCTGATACAAATATACGTCATGGCCATTACATTTCGACAACTGGAAATATTTATTGCTGTTGCAGAGACGCAGCAAGTAACAAGGGCCAGTAAAAAACTTTTCTTGACCCAATCCGCTGTCAGTATGGCACTGGGCGAACTGGAAAACCAACTGGGTGGTCCCCTCTTTGACCGACACGGGAGAAGTTTATTGCTCAATGATCGTGGCCGCTACCTGCTGCCACTCTCCAAACAAATCCTCAACCAAGTAGCCAATGTGGAAACCATGCTCACGGAGCAGAGCGATTCTGTGGCTGGTGTACTTGAAATTGTTGCAAGCTCGACCATTGGGAATTACGTGTTGCCGCACCTTATTGGTGCATTCATGCAGATCCACCCTGATGCCCACATCAACATGCTGGTGGTAAACACCATGGCAGCAGAAAATCTTGTTGCCAAAGGAGAAGCAGACCTGGGGTTTGTTGAAGGCGAAGTGAATATTGACTCTCTTGTGGCCACAGACTGGTTTGAGGACGAATTGGGCATCATTGTCAATCCTTCCCATAAACTAGCCAGCAGAAAGACGTTTACAATCCCCGAAGATTTAAAAGAAACCAGTTGGGTTATGCGGGAAGAAGGGTCAGGAACCGCTGAAATCTTTACCAAAAAGCTTGGCAAACATGCCTCACTGTTAAAGGTGGTTACCAAAACGGGACATACAGAAGCCATTAAAAAGGCGGTTGAATCGGGTACTGGTGCAGCGTGCCTTTCCATGCTCACGGTCAGGCGTGAGCTGGAACATGGCTGGTTAAAGATCCTCCCCATTGAGGGCATAGATATGCGCCGCCAACTTCGGGTGATTCAACACAAGGATAAAATTATCACCAAGTTGATGTCTGAATTTCTGGAATTTTGTGAACTGGCGGCAGAAGGAATAAGTGGCAAAGAATGCCTTTCCCTGCCAGATAACCTCAAAACCTTTCTCCAGCGCTACAGGTCCCGAACCGGAAGACAGGTAACATAATTCTGTTGCACCCGTGATTGGTTATAAAAAAGCCTGCTCTGGTAAAGAGCAGGCTTTTTTTATTCCCTCGGCAAGGGGCAACCTTTGGCTGGGGTTTAAAATGAAAAAACAAGACCTCGGCGCAAAGCCAGTTCCAGTGGGCCCTGACAAAGAGTGCTGTTTTTCGCGTGTGCCTACGTTACTGCAGTACTTTTTTTAACTGCCTTTACTCCAAAAACTTTGTTAAATTGGTTAATTGAAAGACTTTTGAGGAGAGACTTGGCACCTTTGGGCAGCTCATTTAATTGGTAAAAACAGTGATCCGGCGTAACAAATTCTGTGGCCTGGATACGGGATACTATCCGCTTGATTTGTGACCAT
>PDQK01000041.1 GCA_002746685.1 Desulfobulbus propionicus
GATTCCACGCTCTTTTTCTTCTGGCGCTTTATCAATTTCACTAAAGTCTGTAAAATCAGCCTGCCCTTTGGTGGACAGTACTCGAGTAATTGCCGCGGTTAATGTTGTCTTACCATGGTCAATGTGGCCGATTGTACCAACATTTACATGGGGTTTCGTCCGCTCAAATTTTTCCTTTGCCATTGCAGCTACCTCTTAAGCCGTGTAGAACAGGTTAAACGCCCTTAATCTTTTGTATAATCTCTTCTGCTCTCTTAGTCGGAACTCTATCGAAAGAGCAAAATTGCATAGTAAACGTTGCTCTGCCCTGGGTGGCTGAGCGTAAATCCGTTGAGTAACCAAACATTTCTGAAAGGGCAACTACGGCCTTTATTGTCTGGCGATCATTATCAGCCTCAACGCCTCCAATTTGTGCACCTTTACGATTGAGGTCGTTTATCACATCTCCCAGATACTCATCGGGTGTGATGACCTCTAAATCCATAATAGGCTCCATCAAAATCGAAGCAGCCTCTGCTGCTGCCTTTCGGCAAGCCATGGTAGCAGCGGCCCCAAAAGCCATTTCTGTTGAGCGCTCTTCATCATAAGAACCCCCAAGAAGTACGGCTTCTACATCGATAATTGGGTAGCCAATAAGTGGCCCAGAGTCGAGGCTTCCCAGTACGCCTTTTTCGATAGCTTCGACATACTCCCTTGGAATAGTTTTTTCATCCACAACAGATGAAAAACGTACACCAGCACCCTTTTCTGCTGGCTTAAGCTCCAGGATAACATGACCATACTGCTCTTTGCCAACCGCTTGGGTCTCAAATCGCTCCTCAGCTGTAGCTGCATTAACGATCGTTTCTCTGTAAGCTACCTGTGGTCGACCAACATTTGCGGCAACCTTAAACTCTCGAATCAACCGATCAACGATAATTTCAAGGTGCAATTCACCCATCCCCGAAATGATCGTCTGACCCGTATCTTCATTAACCGATACCTTGAAACTTGGGTCTTCCTTCATCACCTTGTCAAGGCTCTCAGCCAGTTTCCCTTCGTCAGCTTTTGACTTGGGCTCAATGGCCACGCCTATGACAGGCTCTGGGAAATTCATCTGCTCAAGGACTATATAGTCACCTGAACCGCACAACGTATCCCCAGTAGAGGTGAACTTGAGCCCAACAACTGCTCCGATATCACCTGCTTCAAGCTTACCAATTTCTTCACGCTTATTTGCGTGCAACTTTATAAGCTTCGAGATTTTTTCCGTTTTTCGCTTTAGCGGATTAAAAACCTTATCACCGACCTTAAAAGATCCCGAATACACACGGATAAATGATAAGTTTCCCACATACGGATCAGCCTGCAGCTTAAAAACCAGACCGCAAAACTTTTCGCTCTTTTCACTCTTTCGGATAAGTGGCGCACCATTCTTATCCGTCCCCTCTATCGGAGGAACATCTGTTGGCGATGGCAAGTACCAGCAAATCGCATCAAGCAACGGCTGCACACCTTTGTTTTTGAAGGCTGACCCGCATAAAACCGGAACCAGATCAAGCCTTAAGGCGGCCTCTCTCAATGCGTTTCGCAAAACGCCCGGAGCAATCTCTTTTTCTTCAACATATAATTCCATGACCTCCTCATCGAAGTCGGCCAACTTCTCGAGGAGTGCCATCCTGGCGGCCGATGAATCTTCTAACAATTCTTCTGGAATGTCTTCAACGGTTATCTGTTCACCGCTTGAAGCTTCATCAAATGTGAGCATTTTTTCTTCTATCAGATCAATAACTCCGACAAAAGAATCTTCTCTGCCAACCGGTATATTTACCGGGACAGGTAGAGCACCTAACCTGTGCTCAATCTGCTCAACACACCTGTCAAAAGATGCCCCGACCCGGTCCATCTTGTTAACAAATGCAATGCGGGGAATCTTGTAATTATCGGCCTGCCTCCAGACAGTTTCCGACTGCGGCTCCACCCCGCCTACCGCACAAAAAACAGCAACTACACCGTCCAAAACCCTCAGGCTCCGTTCTACCTCTACGGTAAAATCAACATGCCCCGGGGTATCTATAATATTTACTGTAACATCGCCCCACTTGCAGGTTGTCGCAGCCGAGGTAATCGTTATCCCTCTTTCCTGCTCCTGCTCCATCCAGTCCATGACAGCATTGCCATCGTGAACCTCGCCAATCTTGTGAGACTTTCCGGTATAAAAAAGTATCCGTTCAGTTGTGGTGGTTTTTCCCGCGTCGATATGGGCCATGATGCCAATATTGCGCACTTTGGAGAGCGAACGCGAACCTGCCACAACGTACACCTATACTTTTTTCTACCATTTCTTTCTGAAAACCAGAAAAATGTGCTTGATTACAAAAAATGTCAACAGTTGTCAACTAAAATCGCACGTTAAATAACGACTACCACCGATAATGAGCGAAAGCCTTATTCGCTTCAGCCATCTTATGGGTATCATCTTTCTTCTTCACAGAACCGCCACGACCTGCATAGGCATCAAGAATTTCCGCTGCAAGCTTCTGCGCCATGGATTGACCAGAACGCCCCTTAGCAAAACCCACAATCCAGCGAATAGCCAACGCGTTTCTTCTCTCAGGGCGAACTTCAACAGGCACCTGATACGTCGCGCCCCCCACCCTGCGGCTTTTCACCTCAATGCGAGGGCGAACATTCTCCATTGCTTCTTCAAATACAGTCAGCGGCTCTTCGTCAGCAATCTTGTCATCAACGATAGCCATTGCATCATAAAAAATAGACCGCGCAACATTCTTTTTTCCGTCCTGCATCAATCCGTTGGTAAACTTGGACACCAGAACAGAATTAAACTTTGGATCTGGAGCAATCGGACGTTTATCTAACAATTTCTTTCTTGGCATAACTCTTTCCTATTCGTGCTCAAGAGACCTTATTACTTAGGTCGCTTTGCTCCATATTTAGAACGCCCTTGACGACGATCGCTCACACCCAATGTATCCAGAGTACCACGTACAATGTGATAACGAACACCTGGAAGATCCTTAACACGACCACCGCGGATCAACACAACAGAGTGTTCCTGCAGATTATGCCCGATACCAGGAATATAAGATGTAACCTCAATACCGTTGGTGAGCCTTACCCTGGCAACTTTACGCAACGCTGAGTTAGGCTTCTTAGGGGTTGTGGTATACACACGGACACATACGCCACGCTTTTGCGGACAATTTTGCAACGCGGGAGTATTTGACCTCTTGACACTCTTTTTGCGACTCTTTCTAACGAGTTGATTTATTGTGGGCATTCAAACCACTCCTTTAAAAAATATATTTCACGCCTGACCGTGAAACGGACACGAAAGGTCAGTTTTATAAACTAATCAACTTAAAAGGTCAAGCTTTTTCTGCTTAATTAATCTCTTCCACCAGATACCTGCTGAGTCCAGTACCTGCTGAGATCAATCTTCCCATAATCACGTTTTCTTTTAAGCCTGAAAGATCGTCAACCTTACCAGCCATGGCAGCGTTGGTGAGCACCTTAGTGGTTTCCTGGAACGATGCCGCCGAGATAAACGAATCTGTTGAAAGCGATGCCTTTGTTACCCCAAGCAGAAGAGGCTCAGCAGAGGCTGGCTGGAGGCCTTCTTTCATTAACCGTTCATTTTCTTCCTGGAATTTCCACCATTCAACCTGCTGATCAAGCATGAAAATAGATTCCCCAGGATCAGTGACACGAACACGTTTAAGCATTTGACGTACGATGGTTTCAATGTGCTTATCGTTGATCTTAACACCTTGGAGACGATACACCTCCTGGATCTCATTCACCAGAAACTTGGCCAGCTCTTCAGCGCCAAGGACTCTTAATATGTCGTTAGGCAGGATGGAGCCTTCCATAAGCTGCTCACCAGCCTTAACATGGTCACCCTCGTGAACAGTGATATGCTTTACTTTAGGCAGCAGATATTCGCGCGGCTCTCCAGCTTCCGGAGTAACAATGACCCGACGCTTCCCCTTAAGATCCTTACCAAAAGTCACCCGGCCGTCAATCTCTGTAATAATGGCCTGCTCTTTTGGTTTACGTACTTCAAAGAGCTCGGCAACCCGAGGCAGACCACCGGTAATATCCTTGGTTTTGGTGGTCTCACGCGGGATTTTAGCCACAATGGTGCCAGGTGCGATCTCATCACCTTCATCAACGGTGATAACCGAGCCAACCGGCAACGAATAACGGGCTGAAAGCTCTCCATCAGGCAGCTTTAAGGTGCGACCACGCTCATCCTTGATGGAGATACGCGGATTCATGGTTTTTGAGGAAGAACCAGGGGTAACGACCTTACTCGCCTTACCGGTGATTTGGTCAACCCGTTCCTGCATGGTATCCCCTTCCACAACATCGCCATATTTAACCTTACCACCGATTTCACTCACAATTGGAATGGAGAACGCATCCCAGTCAGCAATAACAGTTCCAGGGGCAACAGTGGCCTCCTCATCCACGTGGAGCATGGCACCGTACGGAATAGGGAATCGCTCACGGTCAACCCCCTGATCATCAAGTACGGTTACCTCAGCGTTACGGTTCATCACAACAAGCAATCCGTCGGTATTGCGCACCGCATGGAGTTCCTTGTATTGAATTGTACCACCACGCTGGGTCCGAACTTCAGCCTGCTCAACGGCCCTGCTCGCAGTACCACCAATGTGGAAGGTACGCATGGTCAGCTGGGTTCCAGGTTCACCAATGGACTGTGCTGCAATGATACCCACAGCTTCGCCAATATTCACCATGTGTCCACGACCGAGGTCGCGACCATAACATGCTGCACATACCCCACGCTTGGCTTCACAAGTGAGTACAGAGCGGATCATTACCCGGTCAATACCAGCTGCTTCGATGGCATCCACCTTATCCTCGGTTATCTCCTCGTCCATCTCCACCAAAATCTCACCTGAATGCGGATCAACGATATCATCAAGGGCCACGCGGCCTAAAATCCGTTCACCAATGCGAACAATAACCTCACCACCTTCAATCAGCGGTTCAGCTTCTACCCCGCGCATGGTACCACAGTCTTTCATAACAATGGTCGAATCCTGAGCAACATCAACCAGTCGCCTGGTCAGGTAACCGGAGTTCGCTGTTTTCAGCGCTGTATCTGCAAGACCTTTCCGCGCACCATGGGTTGAAATAAAATATTCAAGGACGTTGAGACCTTCACGGAAATTTGCCTTGATTGGAGTCTCAATAATCTCACCAGAAGGCTTGGCCATCAAGCCGCGCATACCGGCAAGCTGGCGAATCTGATCCTTGGAACCACGAGCCCCGGAATCCGCCATGATGTAGACGGCGTTAAAGGACTTGATCTCCTGGACATTACCCTCAAGGTCAGGCGTATATTGTACCGCCATCTCATCCATCATTTCCTTGGTGATCTTGTCGGTTGCCTTGGACCAGATATCAATGATCTTGTTGTATTTCTCGCCATCGGTAATCAAACCGTCGGTATACTGCTGATCAACTTCAGCGGCTTCCTTTTCCGCATCTTCAACAAACTCTTCCTTCTTCACCGGAATCATCATGTCGTTGATACAAATGGAGATACCAGCCCTGGTAGCATATTCATAGCCCATATCTTTGATACGGTCTGCCAGAATTACGGTGTCCTTAGTGCCGGCATGGCGGTAGGTATAGTCAATCAAAAATCCAAGCTCTTTTTTGGCAAGTTCTTTATTTACCACAGAAAATGGTACAGCCTTAGGTAACAGTGATCCAACGATTATCCTCCCCACAGTTGTCTGCACCAGCTTACCATCAATTCGAACCTGAACTCTTGCCTGTAGATCTGCCGCACCATGATCATAAGCCATCCGGGCTTCAGCAGGAGAACTAAAGACAGCGCCCTCGCCCATTACCCCAAAACGCTCACGGGTCATGTAGTAAAGTCCTAAAACAATATCCTGGGACGGAATAATGATTGGGCCACCGTTGGCAGGGGAGAGGATATTGTTGGTAGACATCATCAGCACCCTGGCTTCGACCTGTGCTTCCACAGAAAGCGGCACATGGACCGCCATCTGGTCACCGTCAAAGTCAGCATTAAAGGCAGCACAGACCAACGGGTGAAGCTGAATAGCTTTCCCCTCAATCAGTACAACCTCAAAAGCCTGCATCCCAAGGCGGTGAAGGGTCGGTGCACGGTTAAGAATAACCGGGTACTCACGAACGATATCATCAAGTACGTCCCAGACCTCTTTGGCACCCTTTTCAACCATTTTACGGGCACTCTTGATGGTGGTAACAAACCCCTTCTGCTCAAGCCGGTTGTAGATAAACGGCTTAAAGAGTTCCAGCGCCATCTTCTTTGGCAGGCCACATTGATGAAGACGCAGGTGTGGCCCAACCACAATAACGGAACGGCCAGAGTAATCAACACGCTTACCAAGCAGATTCTGACGAAAACGTCCCTGCTTACCCTTGAGCATGTCAGAAAGGGACTTCAGCGGGCGTTTGTTCGGCCCTGTAATGGTTCTCCCGCGACGACCATTATCAAAAAGGACATCCACTGACTCCTGAAGCATCCGCTTTTCGTTACGGATGATAATGTCAGGAGCATCCAGCTCAAGTAAACGCTTTAAACGGTTATTTCGGTTGATAACCCTTCTATACAGATCATTAAGATCAGAGGTGGCAAATCGTCCACCTTCAAGGGGTACCAGCGGTCGCAGGTCAGGGGGCAGAACTGGGATAACCTCAAGAATCATCCACTCAGGACGGTTGCCGGAATCGCGAAAGGCTTCAACCACATTCAAACGCTTACCGTATTTGGCACGTTTAGTAGCTGAACCTGTTTCCTTCATCTCTTTACGCAGGGTTTCAGAAAGCTCTACCAGATCAAGGTCCGTGAGCATTTCACGAATGGCCTCTGCACCAATGCCAACCCTGAACTGTCCGGGATAGCTATCCAGCGCATTTCGATACTGTTCCTCATTGAGTAAAGTTCCCACCGGCAGATCTTCAGCATCGGATGTAACCACCGCATAGGACTCAAAGTAGAGAATGCGCTCAAGCTGTTTAAGGGTCATATCCAAAATAGCCCCAATCTTGGACGGCAGACTCTTTAAAAACCAGATATGGGCCACTGGTGCAGCCAGTTCAATATGCCCAAGGCGTTCCCGTCGCACCTTGGATTGAATGACCTCAACCCCACACTTCTCGCACACCACGCCCCGGTGCTTCATGCGTTTATACTTCCCACAATTACACTCATAGTCTTTAACCGGGCCAAAAATCTTGGCACAGAAAAGCCCATCGCGTTCCGGTTTGAATGTGCGATAGTTAATGGTTTCAGGTTTCTTTACTTCCCCATGCGACCACTCTCGAATTTTTTCAGGAGATGCCAGAGATATTTTTACTTTATTAAAGCTAAGGGGTGCCTTGGGCTTTGCAAAGAAGTTGAAAAGTTCTTCCACGAGTTCACCTATATATTTCTAAAAAGTCGTTAACAGCTGCCAATCTTGTCGTGCTACCAACTCAATGGTTTGGCTATTCCTGTAGCTCAACATCAAGACAGAGCCCTTTGAGTTCTTTTACCAGTACATGGAAGGATTCAGGTAGACCTGTTTCTAGGAAATTGTTGCCCTTTACTATTTTTTCATACATGGTGGTCCGGCCCTCCACATCATCTGACTTGACCGTTAAAAATTCTTTTAAGGTATAGGCAGCGCCATAGGCTTCCATGGCCCAAACTTCCATCTCACCGAGACGCTGACCACCAAATTGCGCCTTACCACCAAGCGGTTGCTGGGTAACCAGTGAGTATGGGCCAGTAGAACGAGCATGGATCTTATTATCAACCAAATGGTGCAGCTTCAGCATATACATGATGCCCACAGTGACCTGGTTGGCAAAAGGGTCACCGGTCAAGCCATCATAGAGGGTGGACTGACCAACCTCATCAACCCCTGCATCTACCAATAGTTGACGAATTTCAGCTTCAGAGGCACCATCAAACACCGGAGTAGCCATATGCAGTCCGTCCCTGCACTTTCGAGCCAGATTGAGCAATTCATCATCACTGAGTCCATCAGTGAGCGCGGCATACTCCTGCTCAGAATAGACCTTTTGCATCTCTGCCTTGACAAAATCCAGCTCATAATTTTTGGCAAACTTATGAATTTTTTCGCCAAGCCGTTTTGCTGCAAACCCAAGATGACATTCCAACACCTGCCCAACGTTCATCCGTGAGGGCACACCAAGCGGGTTGAGCACCAGATCAACGGTGGTACCGTCGGCAAAAAATGGCATGTCCTCTTCAGGCAGTAACCTGGAAACAACCCCTTTGTTCCCATGGCGGCCTGCCATTTTATCACCAACAGCGAGCTTGCGCTTAGTGGCCACATACACCTTGACCATTTTCACCACACCAGGTGGCAGGTCATCACCCTTTTCCATCCGTTCAGCAATGCCTTCGTAACGGGAACGAACAATGGCGGCCTGGCGGTTGTAGCGGCCAAACACTTGCTCAATCTCCTCTATGTATTTTGCCTTTTCAGCAAAATCAAGGTTGGGCAGCGCACCAAAGCTCACCTGCTCAAGAGCCTCAACCGTAAGCTGCTTCCCCAGTCCCAACACTACATTACCAGAACGATCCAGGACATCGGACTTGGCAGTACGTCCAACGAGGATATCAGAGAGCGCTTTGCGGACACCTTTTTTCAAACTCTTGAGTTCATCTTCCATGTCTCGATTAAGGCGCTCAATTTCCATTTCCTCAATCATCAGGGTTCGCTCGTCCTTATCAACGCCTTTACGAGAGAAGACTTTAGCATCAATAACAACCCCTTCAACACCGGGTGGAACACGCAAGGAGGAATCTTTTACATCACCGGCTTTCTCACCAAAAATGGCGCGTAAAAGCTTTTCTTCCGGCGAAAGCATGGACTCTCCTTTTGGGGTAACCTTGCCAACCAGCATATCCCCGGGAACAACTTCGGCACCAATCCGGACGATACCAGACTCATCCAGGTTTCGAAGCCCTTCTTCACCTACATTTGGGATATCACGAGTGATTTCTTCCTTGCCAAGCTTGGTATCCCTGGCCATGGTTTCGAAAATCTCGATATGTACAGAGGTGAACGTATCTTCTCTAAGTAAACGCTCGTTAATAAGGATGGAATCCTCAAAGTTGTACCCTCTCCAGGGCATAAAGGCGATGGTTACATTTTTCCCCAGAGCGAGCTCACCCATTTCACAAGATGGCCCATCGGCCAGCACTGAACCCTTGGTTACTCTCTCACCAGGGAAAACCAATGGTTTCTGGTTAAAACAGGTATTCTGGTTTGACTTTTTGTACTTGGAAAGCCGATACACACCAACCCCCGTATCAAAGCCATCTGTGCCAGGTTCGTCGTAACGAACCACGATACGACAGGAATCAACCTCTTCGACAACGCCATCCCCGCCTGACAAGAGACAAGCACCTGAATCCTGGGCAACATATTTTTCCACCCCAGTCCCAACCAATGGGGAACGAGGAATCAACAAGGGCACCGCCTGGCGTTGCATGTTTGACCCCATGAGTGCGCGGTTCGCATCATCGTTTTCAAGAAATGGAATAAGTGACGCAGCAACAGAGACCAGCTGATTGGGAGCTACATCCATCATGGTTACATCAGTAACCGGCACCATGGATACCTCGTTTTCCTGGCGAGCAATAAGATAATCTGTTGCAATCTTAGACCCTTGCATCTCAATTTTAGCTGGTGCAATGGTATGCTGCTCTTCCTGAATGGCAGAAAGATACTTGTACTCATCAGAAACCACCCGATCCTGGACATAACGATAAGGTGTTTCAATAAAGCCGTATGGATTCACTTTAGCATAGGTCGCCAGGGAAACAATCAAACCGATATTTGGTCCCTCAGGAGTCTCTACCGGACAGATGCGGCCATAGTGGGTAGGATGAACGTCACGCACCTCAAAACCGGCACGTTCACGGGAAAGACCACCAGGTCCAAGAGCAGAAAGACGACGCTTATGCGTAACCTCTGAAAGCGGATTTGTCTGATCCATGAACTGGGAGAGCTGTGAGGTGCCAAAAAATTCTTTGATAGCAGAGGTAACAGGTTTTGGATTGACCAGATCATGGGGCATCAACGTTTCAATTTCCTGAAGCGTCATTCGCTCTTTGATGGCTCGTTCCATCCGTACCAACCCCATACGGTATTGGTTCTCACACAATTCACCAACAGTCCGAACACGACGGTTACCAAGATGATCAATATCATCACCCTCTTTGGCCTCGTCTTTGAGCTGCACCAAGTGCTTAACCCCTTCGAGAATATCAGCTTTAGTTAGTGTGCGATCTTCAATCGGGGTATTGAGTCCAAGCTTGGTATTGATTTTATATCGTCCGACTTCAGAGAGATCGTATGTTCCAGCATTGAAAAACAGGTTATCGAAAAATGACTGGGCAACCTCTGGGTTTGGCGGGCTGGAAGGCCTGAGTCGGCGATAAATTTCAATCAGGGCTTCCTCTGTATCTTTTACCTTATCAATAAACAGTGTTTTGCGAAACGAATCACTGGCAGTAACACCGTCAATAAAGAGCAGTTGGAAAGATGCAACATTTGCCTCTTCAAGTGATTCAATAAAGGCAGGAGTAACGGGTTCGTTACAGTGCGCAAGCACTTCGCCAGATTGGGTATCAATCACATCAGCAGCAAAATAACGATCAATGAGCGTTTCGGGATCGGTTGCCACTTGCTCAATGCCAGCCTCAACAATCCGTTTGGCCAGCGCTTTAGACACCTTTCTTCCTGCTTTACCCAAAACAGAACCATCTTGAGGATTTACTATATCAACCTTGAGGCGTTGACCAGTAAAAGTCTCTGGATTAAAAAGGGTGGTCAGCTTTCCATCTTTACAGGTGATTGTGTCTAGCTTGTAAAATTCCTGGAGTAAGGTGACATCATCATATCCCAGGGCTTTAAGCAGGACTGTTACAGGAAGTTTTCTCCTTCTATCAATTCGAACATATAATACGTCTTTAATATCAAACTCAAAATCAAGCCAGGAACCTCGAACAGGAATAATTCTGGCAGAGTAAAGTCGTTTACCTGAAGAATGAGATTTTCCGTTATCATGGGTGTAGAACAAGCCTGGGGAGCGTTGTAACTGGTTAACCACTACACGCTCTGTCCCATTGACAACAAAAACACCGTCCTTGGTCATGAGTGGTAATGCGCCCAGAAAAATCTCTTGTTCTTTTATATCACGAACAGATTGCACGCCTGTTTCTTCGTCAACATCAAAGGTGATAAGTCGAACAGTAATCTTCACTGGCACCTCATACGTCATGCCACGTTCAACACACTCTTCAACAGTATACTTTGATTCACCAAAGGAATACCGTACAAATTCCAGCGAACAGGAGCCATTAAAGTCAGTGATAGGGAAAATGTCCTGAAAAATAGCCTGTAAGCCGTGGCTCTCACGTTGGTCAGGAGCAATATCACGCTGGAGAAAATGCTCGTAGGATTCCCGCTGCATCGCAATGAGGTGTGGCGGCTCTACTACATGGCTTGTTTTGGCAAAACTCTTACGTACTCTTTTCATTATTTCCCTCGAATTTTTGGGCAAAAACTCATACCATCAACGACAACGAGCGGTTGATCCCCTTGAGTTTACGCATAAAATTCCACAAACGAGACTAGCGATCTCAAAACGCAATAACGCTACAGGAAATACATCCTGTAGCGTTACCAGACGTGATATGTATACTGCCTGAATAGAGAGCAGACAGTATATGTGGATAATCGTTTATTTTACTTCGACAACGCCACCAACGCCTTCGATCTGAGATTTAATCTCTTCGGCTTCTTCTTTGGATACACCTTCTTTAATTGGAGCAGGTGCACCTTCTACAAGCGCCTTAGCTTCTTTCAGACCAAGAGAGGTGATTGCGCGTACCTCTTTAATTACTTTAATTTTCTGATCACCAGCTGATGTCAGAACTGCGTCAAATTCAGTCTTCTCTTCAGCTGCGCCAGCATCATCACCAGCGCCAGCACCAACAGCTGCTACCGCAACAGGAGCTGCAGCAGAAACACCGAACTTCTCTTCTAACTCTGTAATGAGTTCAGAGAGCTCGAGAACGGTCATATTAGCAATGAATTCAATTACGTCTTCTTTTGTTACTGCCATTGTCTTTCCTCCAGACATAGTTTTTTGCACATAGTGTAATACGCAGCAAGGCTACGAAAAATCGTTAATTCTCTTTTTGCTCTTTGATGGCCTGCAGACCATAAACAAGCTTTGCAGGTACAGCATTAAGTACACGCACAAGGCCTGTGGGCACGGCGGCCATTGTTCCAAGCAGCTTGCCAAGCAATTCGTCCTTGCTTGGGAGCTTGGATAATGCAGTTACGTCTGCAGCACTGAGTATTGCTCCCTCAAGGGCTGCGGAGCGAATTTCAAGAGCTTCATACTCTTTACTAAAAGCAGTAAGTGCTTTAGCTGGCCCAACCGGTTCTTCAAACGAGAATGCAATTGCTGTTGTTCCTGTGAAAGAATCAGTTAACCCTTCGTATTCAGTACCTTTTACTGCTAAACGAAGTAGAGTGTTCTTTGCAATCTGAAACTGCGTGTCATTTTCACGCAGTGCATGACGCAACTTTTCCAGTTCCGTAACCTTAAGTCCGCGGTAGTCGGTAACCACAGCAAACTTAGCTTTGGAAAAAGTTTCGTTGAGCTCACTGACCATAGCGGTCTTTTTATTGCGATCCAACGCGTTTACCTCCTAGTTAGTCACGGGAGAGTCAAAGATGCAAGAGGAATGTACAAGACAGTATGATAATAAAAATCATTTTGGCCTCGGCAGGGAACCCTACGGGGGTTATTAAACATTCGTACCTGCTGTCTTTGACCGACCCAAGGTTTTACATAAATATAGTGTGGTTTTCACCACAACCTATATGCTTAAACCATTGCGCCTCTTACACGTAAAGCATAAGAGACAAGTTAAAAAGTACTTTATGTTAAGCACCTTTAATGAGCGAACGAGCCTGAAGTGGATCCACTTTAAATCCTGGCCCCATAGTCGTTGAAACATTGACGCTCTTGAGATAAACCCCTTTACTGGAAGAAGGTTTAAGCTGAATAAGCTTATCAATAAATGCAACGATATTTTCTTGAAGTTTTTCAACCCCAAAAGAAGCTTTACCGACGGCGGCATGGACAACCCCGGCTTTGTCAACACGAAAGTCTACCTTTCCCATCTTCACTTCCTTGACCACCCGTTCGATATCAAAGGTAACCGTGCCAAGTTTAGCATTAGGCATAAGGTTACGTGGTCCAAGGATACGACCTATTTTACCGACTTCACCCATCATATCAGGCGTAGCAATGGTTTTATCAAACTCAAGCCATCCATCCTTGATCTTTTCAACGAGTTCAGTGCTTCCAGCATAGTCAGCGCCTGCTGCAAGTGCTTCAGACTCCTTCTCTCCCTTGGCAAAAACCAGAACCCGCACTTCTTTACCGGTTCCATGGGGAAGGATAACACTAGAGCGAACCATTTGATCAGCGTGACGAGGATCCACCCCTAACCGCACTGCAATATCAACGGACTCGTCAAATCGAGCAAATTTGGCTTTCAACATGAGGTCAAGTGCTTCGTCTACATCGTAGAGCTTGAGGCTATCGCGACCTTCGAGACTATTTTTATATTTTTTTCCGCGTTTTGGCATTGTATCCACCTAGCTAAATTCTCCCTGACACCTGGTGAGTGGTGCAGGTAAACGAACCAGTTGCAGCTTATGCTACAACTGTAATTCCGCAACTTCTCGCGGTACCCTCAACAATACGAATGGCCTGATCAATGGTAAATGCATTTAAATCAGGCATTTTTATTTCAGCAATTTCCTTAATTTGATCACGTGTCAATTCAGCCACACGCTCACGCTTAGGATTGCTTGATCCTTTATCAAGTCCAGCCGCTTTTAACAATAAAACTGATGCAGGTGGAGTTTTGGTAATAAAACTAAAAGATCGATCGTTGTATACTGTGATTACAACGGGGATAATGGTGTCACCGGCACTTTGGGTCTTTGCATTAAACGCCTTGCAAAAATCCATGATATTTACACCATGCTGACCCAAAGCAGGACCAACTGGGGGTGATGGATTCGCCTTCCCTGCTGGTATCTGCAGCTTAATATATGATTGTATTTTTTTTGCCATTGTAAACTCCTACACTCTACTCTAACCTATCTATGTATTGCTGACCTGAATGTATTCAAGTTCAACGGGGGTGGAACGCCCAAAGATAGATACCATAACCTTAACCCGACCCTTATCTGGATAAACCTCTTCAATAACCCCTTGAAAATTGGCAAACGGCCCATCAATAACACGAACCGTATCACCTTCAGCAAATACCACTTTAGGCTTAGGCTTGCTGGCACCCTCTTCAATACGTCCGATAATCTGCATAGCCTCTTTATCAGTTAAAGAAGGTATACGCTTGAAGAGTTCTTCGCCAGCAACAGCCTGGTTGGCATTAACACCGACAAAACCAGTAACTCTTGGTGTATCCGTTACGGTGTGCCAGCTGTGTTCGTTCATTTCCATATTGACCAGAATATACCCCGGAAAGAACTTACGCTCAGAGGTTTTCCTGGCCCCTTTGACCATCTCCACCACCTGTTCGGTTGGCACAAGCACATCCCCGAACAACTCTCCTTGTCCAGCGTTTTTGATCCGTTCTTCCAAGGTAGCTTTGACCTTGTTCTCAAATCCCGTATGCGTATGGACTATGTACCAGTGCTTTGCCATAAAATTACAAAACTGATCTAGTTATTAAGAAGAAAGGTGACAAACTTACCAAGAAGCAGATCAACCGCTCCAAGATACAGCGAAATAAGAACAACAAGCAGAATAACAAGTCCAGTAAGCCCCATAGTGACTTTTTTCTGCGGCCAAACGACTTTATTAAATTCAGCCTGAACTTCCTGAATAAATATTCTGATTCCAGACGGAGTAAAACCAGCCTTACTCTCTGGCTTAGCAACCTCTTTTTTCACAAGAGATTTACTTTTAGCACTCCGGCTTTTTTTCTTTGTTGCCATTATCGTAATTTCAGTGACTTGTAATTTGCAAAATAAAAATGGCAGGCCAGGAGGGACTCGAACCCCCAGCCCCCGGATTTGGAGTCCGGTGCTCTACCAATTAGAGCTACTGGCCTACACTTTATTTTGTTTCCTTATGAGGAGTATGAGTCTTGCAAAAGCGACAATACTTCTTGAGCTCAAGCTTATGAGGAATGGTTCGCTTGTTCTTTGTGGTGGTATAGTTGCGCCGCTTACATTCCTGGCAAGCCAACGTAATAATATCTCTCATGATACGCCCTAATAGAGTGATACAGCCGGGACAAAGCCCGGCTGTATCACTTAATGTAGCTTGATCCCCCTATCCGGGAGAAAAAACTTATTCGATAATTTCGCTGATAACGCCAGCGCCTACTGTACGACCACCTTCACGGATCGCAAAACGAAGACCGACTTCCATAGCGATAGGAGTGATCAACTCACCGGTGATGTGAATATTA
>PDQK01000031.1 GCA_002746685.1 Desulfobulbus propionicus
CCTACAGCAAATACTTTGGCCGATTATACCGCGCTGCTGCCGTGGAACGTAACCCTTGAGAAAGACTCCTGCAAGGTGTAGGTCGTTTGGCGCTTACCTTTTCAGAAATTTGTGTTCAGCTTCACTTTTACCCTTTATGAACACTCTCTGAAATCAAGCCAACAACTTGTTATAATTCCCTAAAAGTGGTTTACTCATCCGGCTTTCACCCCGTAACCAATCTCCAGTTTCCTTCAGCTCTCTATGGAGGGGGCCACCGCTGAGATCCATGATAAAATAGCCAACCCCAGCATCAGCCAATTCACCCAAATGCTCTAACAAGACAAAAGGTTGATTTGAGCGAACATAGGTAAGCTCATCCTGACGTTTAATGTGGAACTGTTCTCCTTTAGGGCTGATAATCTGCTTTCTGGTTTGGAGATGAGCAGCGTCAAGTTTTGCAGTAAAGAGAGGGAGCTTACCATATACATACATACCAACTCCCATTTCTTCCCTTCTCTTTCCCTGCTCGAGCTGCATCTGCCAAGCCTTAAGCGCATGTTGCAGTGTATCACGATCTGTTTCAAGAGAGAACTGTACCCCATCAAAATCATGCTGCTTAAAAAGTCCCAGAGCAGCGCTGTTAAGGCAGTTATTGGTATAATCGCCATATAGAACGACCTGCTCCTGCTTTTCAAAGAGCAGCTTTTGCGAGATATGACAGAGCTGGAAGCTGCAAAACCCCAAGCTAAGCAATGTATTCACTGCCTGTTCAAACCAGTTTAGATTTTTTTCATGAATGACAGGAGGTAAGGCCCATACAAGATTGGGAAAGATTTTCACTGCTTTTCTCCCCAGAGCTGCAACCTGCTCCACAACCTGGCCGGACAAAGGAACAAGAATTTTCTCAGGCCGGACAGGATAGCGCACCTTTCTTGGGGGTAAACCAGCAAATCGAATCCACCACTGATAGGGTGAACTGCTGCGCTGCTTCAAGGCTTTTCTTTTTCCCAAGTTACCGCTTCTTATGTCACGTCCTTTGGTATTGCTCCACCCTATATTGCGCAACGCCTGAGCAACAACCCTTGTATCCGGCTGCAACACCACCTTATCGGACTTATTCATGGAGATTCCGGCTCCTTTCTCCTTTTTCCTACTCGTGCTGGAATCTACTTTAAAGAGTAATCCGCCGCTGCTCTTACGCCTCTTCTTTTGGAAAAAAGGGCAATCAATGGTCACAATCTGCCCTTTTGCAGCGTGTTGAATCATTCCTTTTTTGGAGCGCAGATGCTGGAGGGTAAAGCTCTCCCTGATGTCATTTGACTCATCCTGAAAGCGAAGCCGGTCACCTACCTGTACCGAACATCTGAGCTGAACAGAGAGTCTATTTTGAGGCTGCCGATCCTTCGTACCCGACTTCAGGATTCTCCCTTTTCCGGCAAAGACACCAGCAACACCAAGCAGATGCGGCCTAATAACATCCCCATGATTTTGAGTAAAAAAACCGCTGGTTCGAGTTCTTCCCATGGCCTGATTCAGCAACTGTTCAGCCTCTTGCTGGACCTTTTTCTGCTCTTCTGGAGTTCCCTGAAGATTATCCAGACAAAGTCGATATGCCCGTACGGTGTTCCTTACATATTCAGCAGATTTAAGGCGGCCTTCAATTTTAAGGCTTGCAACGCCCATATGTTCAAGCCGGGACAAAAAAGAAATCCCGCATAAATCATTCATAGAAAAGAGAAACTGCCCCTGATCGGTTTTCTTTCCTCCTCTTCCCTGCCCACTCTGGAGTCGATAGAGCCTTCGGCATGGTTGGACACATTCTCCCCGCAGACTGGATTTCCCCCCATGCATACTGGAAAAAAGACACAGTCCGGAATAACTGAAACACATGGCTCCATGGATGAATATTTCCAGCTCTGCATTACTCTTTTTCGATATAGTCTGGATCTCGTCCAAAGAGAGTTCGCGGGCCAGGACCACCCGGTCAAACCCAAGGTCGGTTAAAAAATCAGCACCTAATGAGTTATGGAGAGTAAGGAGTGTTGACGCATGCAAAGGCAAGGCAGGGAAATAACGTTTGGCAAGGTGAAAGAGCCCTAAATCCTGGATGATCAAGGCGTCAGGAGCTATCTGCTCCAGAACAGATAAACATTCAACCGCACGCCCCAACTCCTGCTCCTTAACCAAGCTGTTCATGGCGATATACATTCGTTTGCCAGCCTTACGTGCATAATTGGTCAACGCTGCGATATCTTTAAGTGAAAAATCACGCTTTAACGCCCGGGCATTAAAACCTGGTGCTCCAACATATACAGCATCAGCACCTTCTTCCAGCGCTGCTTCAAAAGCTGCAAAAGTACCTGCAGGAGCCAGCAGTTCCATGGAGCTTTTCTTTCTATCTTGCTCAGCGGAGGGTGTCATAAAAGGAGGGCAGTAGGTGATGAGGATGAAAACAATGGGGTATCAACAGCACGTTACTCGGACGTACCAAGCAAAAGCGGCTGAATATCCACTGGAGGTAACGGCAAAATAAAATAAAAATTATTTCCTTGGGGTGTTGGCTCATATCCCACCTCACCACCATGCATTTCCACAACGTGACGAATAAACGACAGCCCGTGTCCGGTTCCAGGTATATGATCACTTTCATCCCCACGGACACCTTCACGAAAGAGTTTATTTCCCTGTTCAAAGCTCATTTGTGGGCCAGTGGTAAACACGTTAAACTTGATACTGTTGTACCCATACTCAGGGTAGTTCGTCAATATATCGCGACCATAGGCCATGGCTTTACGCGCGATTCCCTGGTGATCAATGACCTCCTGGGTATACTTGGCTGCGTTGGAGAAGAAATTAGCATAGACCTGGGCAAGCAAGCCTATATCCACATAAATGGGAATCTCCTCAGCTATCATATTCTGTGGTTTTTCAATAGCCACACTGGCCGCGTGCAACCTGCCAGCATAGTGCTCCAGTTGGGGTAAAATGACCTCTTTTTCAATGAAACACTTCTTGGGGTGGAGCACAAGATGCCCTCGCTCAAAATGTTCTTTTCTGAACAAACTCTCTAAAAACAGACTGGTATTGGAATGGTGCTTAACCATTTCCTGCTGATAGTATAACAAGCTCCCTTGCAACTCTTTTAACCCGTCGCAACATTGCTGGCACTCTTGCTCACCGGGGGAACCTGCAGCGGCTTTAACCATCTGGTCATGGAGAATGGTCATTTGCTCTATTTTTTTTCGCAGCTGGTTAAAAAGATGCCTGAAGTGCATGTTGGGCACAATAATGTTGTGCTCAATGTCAACCACCAGGGAGTTGATAAATTTCAGATGCTCCACATTTTGACGGGCCATGAGCCTGTTATCCAGGTTATAGCCGATCCGGTTGGCATATTTGCTGAAGAAAAATTTATCCGCACTGGATAAGTGTTCCACACTTTTAACCTCATACATGCCCAATATCGGCCCATCACCGCACGAGCCGTTCATCTCATTCCACAAGGTGGTCTGACGTTCCTGGGCCCGAGAGGATGTTCCTGTGGATTGAGGTTGAAATGGCTGTTTGCTATAGATGGGAATAACATAAGAGTCTGCCATTTCATAAGGGCCTTCATCCATCTGCACAGGGTAGGCTGAAGGCTCAGGTGTATCAAGCACCCCACGTTCACTTGAACATACCAACAAGAGCTCCTTTTCTTCTCCCTGACAGAGGTACAACGCATTGTGCATGCCCAACATGGTGTAGGGTACAGCAACACATACCCGATAAAAATCTTCCAGGCTGTCATACTCCTGGGTAAGATCAAAAAACGCTTTCAGAAAATCGTTATGCTGCTGGGAAAAATTATACGTCTTGTAGCTGACAGCTTTCTCATCAACACGCCTGCATACCGGTTGCAGGTCAGTTGGTATCTGGGACAAGTGATCTGAAGAGCTCATGAGCAGGTAGAAAATATGCGTAATTGACCAGCGAGTTCAGCGCAGGGAAAGGATAACCTGGTTGCACTGGCTGTTTTCCATAAGCAGCACATCAACACGTTCCTGATCAGCCACATTAATCCTGGTGCCGACAAAATCGGGCTGAACAGGAAGCTCCCGTCCTCCTCGGTCCACCAAAACGGCAAGCTGAATGGACTTTGGGCGTCCGTAATCCATAATTGCGTCCATGGCGGCACGGATGGTTCTGCCAGTGAAAATAACATCATCAACCAACACCACATTACAGTCTTCCAGGGGAAAATCAATGGCAGACTTCTTGACGATCGGATTCTGTGAGACCAAGCTCCAGTCATCACGGTACAAGGTAATATCAAGACTCCCTGTGGGCAGTGCAACCTGCTCATGCTCTACAATGCGGTTATGAATCCGCTGGGCAAGAAAAGCCCCTCCGGTGTGGATGCCAACCAACGCAAGTTGCTCAATTCCGTGGTTACGTTCAACAATCTCCAGGCTGATTCGATCCAGGCTTCGGTCAATATCCCTTTCGGTCATCAAAATATGTTCAGCCATTTATACACCCCGCTCCCAGAAAAACGTGCATCCCTTTTCCCCGACCAAGTTGATGGCAGCCGGAAACGCTTCACATTCGACGGCAAACACCTTTTCTGCAATATCATCGGGGGTGTCATCATAATCCAGTGTCACACATTGTTGGAGCACGATGGGCCCCTGATCATATTCCTCATTGGCAAAATGAACCGTACAACCACTCACTGTACACCCCTTTGCCTTGACTGCCTCATGCACATGGTGACCATAAAACCCCTTCCCGCAAAAGGAGGGGATCAGGGCGGGATGGATATTAAGCACAGCCTGCTCAAGTCCACGAGGTGGTGTGTACAGCTTGAGGTAGCCAGCCAAGATAACAAGATCCACCTCATAGTCTTCCAAAACTTGATTAATGGCCTCATTCTCCGCTGCAAAAAAAGCGGGATATCCATATTTTTTTGCTTTTTCCAGCCCCAGGGCTGAAGCAACGTTGGAGACAACCACCTGGATTTCAGCGTTTAACGAACCATTTTCAATTCTCTGATGAAAGTTATCCAGCGTCCGTCCACTGCCAGATAAGAGCACCGCAATTTTCAGCATTACTTCTCTCCGGAAAAAAATACTTCGCCAGCAGGATCAACCTGTTCCAGCCAGGCAGAGATGGCCTTATCATAGGCATTGGTCAAAGCAAAGACCTTTTTAGCTAGATTAAAACGGGTCTTCAAAGTGGTGTTTTTATACTGCTTCAGTTCGCTCAGTACCAGGGAGTAATCAGCAGGATCCACAATGACAGTCACATCCTGGAAATTTTTAGCAGAAGCACGTAAAAGCGTTGGGCCACCAATATCAATATTTTCAATGGCATCAATAAAGTTACAGTCGCCACTGGCTACAGTTTTTTCAAAAGCATAGAGGTTAACGGCTACAATATCAATGGGTTGCAGTCCCTGCTCCTCACATTGGGCGATATGGTCGGGGTTGCTCCGCTGATGAAGAATACCGCCATGCACCTTGGGATGCAGGGTTTTTACTCGTCCGTCAAGCATTTCAGGGAAGCCGGTGAATTCCGACACATCGGTAACAGGTAATCCGCTTTCACGAAGTTTCTTTGCTGTCCCCCCGGTGGAAAGTATCTCAATGCCGAGCTGGGCTAAAGCTGTAGCAAAATCTTCGATCCCGCTTTTGTCTGTAAGGCTAATCAAAGCTCTTTCTGCAGGTTGCATATCTCTATCTCCTTAAAGACCTGTTGAGTTGTATTGCTGTTCAGGTCAATGTTTCTTTAAAAATTCTCGGATTTTTCGCCGTTCCCGCTTATCAGGTCGTCTATCAGGTTTTGTGGCAGGAGCTCGAATTAACCGGCGTTCTTCCCGCATCTGCTCGCGCTTTACAATGGAATCGGGATGTTCCTCATACATTTGCCGGGCCACGTTGGCAGGCCCTCTGCGGTCACGTAATTGTACAATGGTGACTGTAAAGGTTAACGCCCCTTTGGTGATCTCAAGCTCATCACTGACCTGCACAGCCCTGGCGGCCTTAACCCGTTGCCCGTTTACATGAACATGCCCGCCGCTTACAGCCTTGGAGGCCAGCGATCGGGTTTTAAAAAACCGCGCTGCCCAGAGCCACTTGTCAACTCGAACCTTTTCCACCTGAAACCCGCTGTTAAGAAATAATTAAAAGATAGAAATTTACCACATTTTCAGTTATCCATCAAATAAAGAACAAACGTGCTCCTGAGGCTATCACCATGGTCCAGGTATTTCTCGCGCACCATTTCAATTATCACTACCAACAACTCTTTCAATACTTGGAATACCAATTTTTTATGAGCGTTCAATCCATCGGGATTCACAAAATCAGCCATCCCATCACCATTACCACTAAATCAGGGGCCTCTCAAAAAACAATTGCCAACCTGGATATTGCTCTTTCCCATTCATCCGTATCAGGAAAATCGTGCATGGCAATGCTATTTCCATTGCTGGCCAAATACACAGAAAACATGCAACCAAAAAATATTTCTGAACTCCTGCTGAAAATGACTGGTATAGTAGATGCTGCGGACATTCGACTGCAGATAAGCTTTCCATATTTTGTCGACAAAATTGCCCCGGTTTCAGGAACCAGAAGTCTCATGGACTATCAGTGCACTGTAATTGGTCAGACAAGCACCGACTCACCACCGCTGATATCTGTTTGTGTCCCTGTGACAACGTTATGCCCCTGCTCCAAAGAGATAAGCGAAGGCGGTGCCCACAATCAACGAGCAGAAATCACCCTAACCCTTCAATCTGAGCTACCCATTTGGCTGGAAGATCTCATCGCTCTGGTAGAAGCATGCGGATCATCCCAACTTTTTTCACTGCTTAAACGGCCAGATGAAAAATATGTCACTGAAAAAGCCTATGAAAATCCGTTATTTGTTGAAGATGTTGCCAGGATGGTTGCCTTAAGAGCCAAACAACTGGAAGGAACACAGTGGTTCTCTGTGAGCGTAGAAAGCTTTGAGTCGATCCACAATCATAGTGCGTACGCCTATATTGACAGCAGTGATTTGCACTGTTGAGTATCCTTGAATTACCACAATAAAGCGTCCCGCAACTTTTTCGACCCAATGCTTAAGCGTGCAGGCTACACTTCGCTTGCTGAGCGCCCGAATACTTTTCATTCAATCTTAAGGAGATCCGTGATAACATTGCAGTAGATATTTCCAGGATTACACAACCAGAGGAAAACATGAACATCGACCTTCGCAGATCAGCCAGGAAGAATGACTATCTTCCCATTAGTGTTAATGCAGTAAATGGGGTGGATGGCTCTTTAATCAGCGGCCCCTTTTCCAGCCGAATTATTGATTTATCCACCCATGGCGCTTGCCTGCTCATGACCCAGGTACTCAAAGAAAGATATCACGTTTTTCACTCCACCCAGGAAAATCAATCTTATCTGCTCCAACTTGTGCTGAATATCCCTCCCACCTTGATTGATTATACCATAGATACCCGACCGGTCTGGTTTGACTCTCACCGTCAGAAGGGGATCAATGCGTTCAAGCTGGGAGTGGAATTTCTGGTCAGCCCTCAAGGCAAAAAAATGAAAAAAATTCAGACTGCTGTTGCCCGCAACCAAAAGGCGCGAGGCTCTTGGTGGACAAAGGCTTCCAGCGAGTAATACAACTACACACCGACGTATCAATGACCTATTCGTTTTTACCAATGACCTATTCGTTTTTAACAATGACCTATTCGTTTTTACACATTTGCTTTTGCAGCGTTCTCTTGTTTGTCTTCACAACCCCACTTCATGCAAATGAAGCGATCACCTTTCTCTATTCCAACGACCTGAAAGGGGAGATCACCTCTTGCGGCTGAGGCCGTAAAAAGTTGGGCGGTCTGCCCAAAAAAGTAAGTGTGCTGAAAAAGTATACTCTGGACCAGCAGCATCACCTGGTTGTTGATGCCGGGAATCTGTTATTTTCGTCCCTGCTGACGCCACAAAAGATGCCCACGGCAAAAAAGAAGGCTGATGCCATTGCCAGCGTTCTGCTTGATAAGCAGAAAATGATATTCAGCATTGGCTACAACGACCTTCTCGGTGGAATTCCTTTTCTCAAGCAACTGGAACAAAAATATCACCAGCAATTTCTCTCTGCTAACCTAAAAGGAAGCGACAATACCATGTTGTTTACTCCCTATATACAACGACAAGCAGAGCACCTTTCTCTTGGACTCATTGGGTTAACCGGGAACCGTATCCCAAATGCTCTGCAAGATGAAGTACACGTGACCCCATGGCAGCAAGCTTTGCCTCCAATCCTCACTGAACTGGAACAAAAAACGGATATCATTGTCTTACTTTCCAATTATTCTGCAAAAGAGAATCAACGGATTGCTCAGGCTTTTGATCAAATTCGAATCATTTTCCAGGCAGGTACCCCCAGGGGCAATATGAACCCACAACGGGTAAACAATACGCTCATTTGTCAAGCAACTGACCGGGGAAAATATCAAGGCGTATTTTCTTTCAACTGGGTCAACAAAGGCAACTGGAAGGTTAAAAACAGTACTGCTACCCAACTGAAAAAAACCAATAAGCAACTCCAACAGGTGAGTCAAAGGGTCGAACAGCTGGAACAGGGGTCAGGGGCGCAGCAGAAACAAAAAATAAATGGATTACGCAAGCTTGCACGACAATTACACGCCCAAAAAGAGGCATTAACGAGACAGCTTAACAATCCTGATGCAACAGGGCCGACCTACCAGAATCACTTTATCGCGCTCACCCCCAGAATGCATGATGATCCTGAAACGCTTGAGCTTTTAAAAACTGCGGGTGTGTTATAAATGCCATGGCAGCGGCAGCATAAAAAAAAGGACCCCTGTTAAGGGGTCCCCTTGAAACTACTGCTCAACAAGTAGCGATTAGAAAATTTTCTGCAGGTTAGGAACAGTCTGCTTTTTTCGGCTCATCATACCGTCAATCCATACACAGTTGTTTTCCAACTTTACATCAAAAGCTTTTTCAACCAGTTCAGGCTCGTCAGAAAGAACAACCAGGTCGGTACCTTCTTTCACAACGTCGGTGAGCATGAGCAGGATAGAGTGACGACCATCAGCCTTCATCTCTTCCATGGCTTTCATCAGGTCATCACGCATATCTGCAACCTGATCCAGGGTGGCCAGTTCCAATTGACCAACACCAACTTTCTTACCACCCATATCAAAGTCTTTGTAGTCACGGTTGAGCAGATCCATTGCAGGAACGCCTTCAACAGCACTTTTTGCTTTGAGCATGTCCATGAACAGTTCGTCGGTATCAGCAATACCAGCAAGAGGAGCCAGTTCAGCCACGGCCTTCTTGTCAGCTTCTGTGCAGGTGGGGGACTTGAAGTTTACGGTATCACTCAAGATTGCAGCGGTCATAAGGCCAGCAACCTTAGCATCGATTTGTACTTCGTCCAGATCATAAAGTACTTTCAGAACAGTACCGGTACAACCAACTGGCATGTTGCAGAACAGAATTGGGCTATCAGTGGTTACATCACCAATTTTGTGATGATCAACAACGGCAACAACTTCACCATCGGCAAGATTATCTGGAGCTTGATTAAGGTCACTGTGGTCAACAAGTGCAACCTGCTTGCCAGCTGCATCGGTCATAACCTCAGGCATGGCAACGCCAAAGCGCTCAAGCACAGTAATGGTTTCAGGATTTGCTTCACCCTGCATTACAGGTACATAATCTTCCCCTTTGGTCTTCATCAGTTCAGCAAAAGCGATAGCAGCAGTCACGGAATCGGTATCCGGATTCTTGTGCCCAAAAACATAAACAGACATAGCGCAATTCCTCCAAGTAGCGTAAGTGAATAACCCAAAAATGAGTAACATGTGTTTCATGGAACGAACACAACCATGAAACAATAAAATTGATCGACATTATAATGTTTACTTATAAGCGTCAAGTATAAAACACCTAAAAAAACAACCTAACATCATGCAATCATTAAAAAAATTTTAGGCACACTTAAAGCAGGCACACCCACCTGGAATATGGACTGCAACGCTTTCCTGTTGGATTAAAGAACTCCGAATCAGCTTATACAGCTTCTCATTTCCACTTCTATGTATTGCTTCTAAAATGCAAAAACGCCTCTAAAAGCTTTTACGCTTTCAGAGGCGTTTTCTCCTGCTTCCCTGTAAACGATAAGGAAAATACGCTCTACCTATTCCTAACCAATATTTCGGGAAAGATGTACACCGAGGCTATTATTGTTTTTCCCAACGTTCAATACACTCTTTTATTACTGCATGGGCCTTTTCTACATCACCGAATCCCTGTACATTGGTTGTACCTGGTTTTTTCAAATCTTTGTAATGGGAGAAATGGTGATCAATCTGTTTTTTCCATTGTTCACCCAAATCATCCATGGAGGTAATCCGGTTACCGGTGTTCCGGTCATCTGATGGAACACAGATAATCTTATGATCCATTTCGTTGTCATCTTCAAACTCAAGTACACCAAGAACTGTGGCTTCTGCTACAACGCCGGTTGGCATAGGTTCGTCTGTTACAAACAGAACGTCAAGCTCATCGCCGTCATCATCAAGTGTTGCCGGGATAAAACCATAGTTAACGGGCTTTGCAAAAATAGCGGGCTCGACCCTGTCGAGTACCATAATTTTTCTCTTTCGATCAAACTCAACCTTGTGAGATGAACCCATGGGAATCTCAATAACGACGTTAATGGTTTGTCCTTCAGCATAAGGTGACAAAATAGCGTTGTAATCCATTTTTTACTCCTTGAAATTAGTGATGAGCATTTCAACATAAACATCTCTTCAATTGCTAGCGTCATGGCAACGATGAGATCGTCAGTATATTGCACAAGGTGCACGCTACGACAAAGCAGCGTTGCCAGACACTAGTACACCTGGCATCAAAGTTTACCCTTATCAAGTTGATTATGCAAACCTAAAAAATAGCAGTGATAAATAATTTTATTTAATTTTTCTAACTTCCTAGAGGTACCACTTCCTTGCAATGATGGATTCCAGTACGCTCCGCCCTGTGCAAAGGTTCAACGGTAACAAAAAATTCCGCTGTTTGAATATCCTACAGGTGGGGATTGAAATCGATTGTGGTAGTCAGATAATTACTAAGAAACAAAAAGATCCTTGGTTGAAAAATTTGGATCACTGGTGAGGTTCACCCCCAGTCTTCGCAGACCTGCCTCATCGCCCGGTGTCGGTATATGGGTACTATGCAATTCACAATCTCGCAGCTCCGTAAGTTTTTCCATGGCCAACTGGGCTGCAGGATTTGTCGTTGCGCTGATGCTGAGCGCGATGAGGGTTTCAACCACATCCAGACTGATGTTCCTCTCATCCAATATCTCGGTTTTGAGGCTTTTAACCGATTCGAGAATATTAGGGGGAAGTAGTTTAATCTGCTCAGGAACTCCCGCTAAATGTTTGACCGCATGCAGTATAAGGCTGGAAGCCGCATGCAACTGTGCGGAGTTACTGCCTGTCACAATGGTTCCGTCCTTCAATTCCATAGCAGCACCGCAATAGATCCCCTCATTTCCTTTGTCTCTTGCCTGCGCATCCACAGCGGCATCACGAGCAGGGCCAACTACAGTTCGATATGCCGGATCAAGGCCTAAATCCTCAATAAGGAGCTCAACCCGCTGAACGGTTTCTTTATCCATCAGCCCCATTACATATTCACATCGATAGCGAAAATAACGCCGAATCACTTCCTGCTTGGCCGCCTCTTGGGCTATCTGATCATCTGTAATAGCAAAACCTACCCTATTAACCCCCATGTCCGTTGGCGACTTATACACACTCTCTCCGCTTCGTATCTTTTTCAAAATTCTTTTGAGAACAGGAAAGACCTCTACATCACGGTTATAATTGACCGTTTTTTCATCGTACGCTTCAAGGTGAAAAGGATCTATCATGTTAAAATCCCTGATATCAGCAGTCGCTGCTTCATAAGCGATATTAACCGGATGTTTTAGGGGTAAATTCCAGATAGGAAAGGTTTCAAACTTTGCGTATCCCGCATGGATCCCCCTGACATGATCATGATAAACCTGGGAAAGGCAGGTCGCCAGCTTACCACTCCCTGGGCCAGGACCGGTAACGATCACCAGTGGTTTGTCGGTCTCAATATACTCATTCACCCCGTACCCATTTTCACTGACAATCAGATCCACATCGGTGGGGTACCCCTTGGTGTAGTAGTGGGTAAAGACGCGGATATTCCTTCGTTCCAGCTTGGCCTTAAACTGGTTGGTGGCGGGTTGATTTTCATAACGGGTAATGACTACACCAAGAACATTAATGTCCCATCCTCGCAGATCGTCAATTAGCTTCATGGCATCAGAATCATAAGTGATACCAAAATCAGCACGCATTTTTTTCCGTTCAATATCTCCAGCGTAGATACAGAGGACAACGTCCGCCTTATCCTTTAGGGCCTGGAGCAGCCGCATTTTTATGTTGGGATCATATCCGGGGAGCACTCTTGAGGCATGATAGTCAAAGAGCAACTTTCCACCGAATTCAAGATAGAGTTTGTTATCAAATTTTTCCACCCGCTCAAGGATGTTTGTTGTCTGCTCTTTGATATATTTTTCATTGTCGAAAGCTGTTTCTGTTCTCATGCTGATGCTATTTTATATGACTATTTCGATTGTTAGTTAAGGCCCAAGCTGCTTGAGCAGACTGAACCCCATCACGACTACTTTTACAAAAATGACGTGCTTTACACAAAATAAGGGCGTTAAAAAGAATACGATTGTTTCGGTAAAAACAGTGGGTTAAATTGGAAAAGCCTCTAATATGGGCCAAAAGGAAGCGAATACAATTGGTTCCCCCAAAAGAGGCTTTATGCAAGAGAAAGATAGCAAACGAATCACCAGAAAACAATTAAAATCCAAGCATTCCAGCTGGCAGCGTTTACCGAAGAAACGCAAAGATGCAGTATCTGTGATCAGTTACACGTCAGCAATAGAGAATAACACTGAAGTACAGCCCCGTGATTGGGCATCTCACACCTTGTAATATCCTCGATACCAATCAACAAAGTTCTGGATCCCCTCTTCAATGGTTGTCTCCGGTTTAAAGTCAACCTCTCGAACAAGATCATCCACATTGGCATAGGTGGCTGGAACATCACCATCCTGCATGGGGAGAAAATTCTTCTCTGCTGCTTTTCCCAGGCACTCCTCAAGCACCTCAATGTAGCGCATCAGCTTTTCTTTTTTATTGTTGCCGATGTTAAACACCCGCCAAGGGCAGTAGCTGGTGGCTGCATCCGGAGCATCGCCGCTCCAGTCGGGATTGGGTGTCGGCACATGATCAATCACCCGCACGACCCCTTCAACGATATCATCAATATAGGTGAAATCGCGTTCCATATTACCGTTATTAAATACATCAATGGGCCGATCCTCCAAAATCGCCTTGGTAAATAGAAACAGCGCCATATCTGGCCTGCCCCATGGCCCATACACGGTAAAAAAACGCAAGCCCGTGGTGGGCAGGTTAAACAGGTGGCTGTAGGTGTGGGCCATCAACTCGTTGGCTTTTTTAGAAGCCGCATACAGGGATACAGGATGATCCACATTGTCATGCACGGAAAACGGCATGCTCGTATTGGCACCATAAACAGAACTTGAAGAGGCATAGACCAGATGTTTCACTCCACTGTGGCGACATCCTTCCAGGATATTAACAAATCCCACCAGATTAGTATCCACGTATGAGTGTGGATTGATCAACGAATAACGCACCCCGGCCTGGGCGGCTAAATTCACCACACAATCAAAGGAGTATCGTGTAAACAGCTCCTCCATTTTTGCACGATCAGCCATGTCAAATGCTTCATGGATGAAGGTATCAAAACCACCAATGTGTGCCAGCCTGTCTTTCTTCAGCTGTGGGTCATAATAGTCGTTGAGATTATCCAGCCCAACCACAGTACGTCCTTGCTCAAGCAAACGTTTTGCCAAGCCAGAACCAATAAATCCGGCAGCACCGGTGATAAGAATTGTTTGCATACTATTCTCTTAGAAATTTGGTTTTCCGTTAGGTATTACTGCCCGGGCTCATCGCTCTCGGGAGTAAAATCAGTAAACGTTTTTCGGGCAAATACACCAATGGCCAAAATGCTTATCTCATACAAGATAATCAGCGGCCCAGCCATGAGGAGCTGGTTCACTACGTCAGGGGTTGGCGTAAGGATGGCAGCGACTATAAAGGCAATCAACACGGCATATTTTCTATTTTTACGTAAAAAAGGCGTGTTGACTACCCCGATTTTAGCCAGAAACACCATAAATACAGGTAACTCAAAAATAATCCCAAAGGCAAGCAACAATCGTAGAGCAAGGGAAAAATACTCGCTCACCGCAGGCATTGGCTCCAGAAAAGAGCTTGAATAACCGGTTAAAAACTGAAAGGCTGGTGGAAAGACAACCCAGTAACCAAAAGCAGCACCACCTAAAAAACAGCATGACGAGATAAAGCTAAAGGGCAGCAGAACCCGCTTTTCATGATGATACAGGCCGGGAGCGATAAAACGCCAAACCTGATGAAAAATGACCGGGCTGCCAGCAAGCACACCGCATACCAGGGCTAATTTTAGATAAAAAAAAACCCTTCCTGGTAGGAGATAAAAATTAAGCTCTTCTCTTCTGGCAGCACCGTTAAGAGCGGGCGAAAAAACCAGTCTGCAATGGGCCTGATCCACATGTAGGCTGCCGTAAAGCCGATGCCAACTGCCATCATGGAGATCACCAGGCAGGATCTGAGATCGGTGAGGTGTTCTGTTAAGGACTGTTTATCAAATTGGTCTTGACTGCTCACGTTTTTGTTCCGTTAATTGTTAGTGTACGCCACCAAAATCTACAGTATCTTCCCTTATCTGTAAACCTGTTAAAGAAAATTGAACCCTACGTCTGTCGTCTTTTGTGTGTCAGGAATCCATTTGACTTCGCTTACCGGTTAAGGATACACTGGAAACAACCACAATGGCTTGAAATGGTTTATAATTTACAAGGTATTTTATGGCGTCTCTGCTTGTTGTTGACGATGAATTAAGTATGCGAGAGTTCCTCAAAATCCTTCTTGAAAAGGAAGGATATGAGGTGACCACGGCACCTGATGGTCATGCTGCTCTTGAAGTGCTGGAGGAGCAGCCCATTGATCTGGTTGTTTCAGATATCCGTATGCCTGGGATGAGCGGGCTGGAGTTGCTGGAGCATATCAAACAAAAAAACGGTGATACCGGGGTCATCATGATCACGGCCTTTGCAAGTCCTGATGATGCTGTCAGTGCCATGAAAAACGGTGCCTTTGATTACATCACCAAGCCATTTAATGTGGATGAAATCAAGAGCGTCATCAGTTCAGGATTGAAAAAGAAGGGGAACCAGGAAGCCCAGGAGACTTCAAAGACCTTCCAGGGGATCATTGGACAAAGCCAGGAGATGGTCAAGATATTTGACTTGATAACCAAAATTGCTCCAACTCCGGCTAACGTGCTTATTTATGGTGAGTCAGGCACCGGGAAGGAACTTGTTGCCCAGGCCATCCATAACCATTCCAGAGTGGCGGAAAATCCTTTTGTTCCCATTACCTGCAGCGCTATCCCTGAAAGTTTACTGGAAAGCGAGCTCTTTGGTCATGTAAAAGGTTCTTTTACCGGTGCGGTTGCAGATAAGCCCGGGCTTTTTCAACTGGCAAACCAGGGAACCGCTTTTTTAGATGAGATCGGCGAGCTCACCCCCATTATCCAGACAAAATTGTTGCGTGTCCTGCAGGAACGTGAATTTATGCCAGTGGGTTCCACCAAAACCAGGCAGGTCAATGTCAGGATCATCGCTGCCACCAACCGCATTTTAGAAGAGGAGATTATCTCCGGGAACTTCAGGGAAGACCTCTACTATCGTCTGGCGGTAGTGCCCATCCGTGTTCCTCCGCTACGGGAACGAATCGGGGATGTCCCCTTGCTGGTTGATCATTTCCTTAAAAAATATTCAAAACTGCTTGGTAAGGAGGTACAGACCATATCCTCCTATGGCCTTGAAGTACTCATGAAATATGACTTTCCTGGCAACGTCCGCGAGCTTGAGAATATCATCGAACGTGGGGTGGCCCTGGAGTCCTCCAATATTATTCTGCCGGAAAATCTGATTCTTTCCACCCATCGTCAGAGCAAAAAACTGCCACAAACTCAGGAAAAGCAAGCGCTCTTTGTAGCTGCTCAGGATGAGGAAGAGCTGTTTGAGAGAGGCATGGAAGACATTTTATACCAACTGGAAAAAGAAATAATTCTCCATGCCCTTGAAAAGGCAGACAACTCAAAGATGCGGGCCGCTGATTTGCTCAAAATAAGCTTCCGCAGCCTCCGGTACAAGACCAAAAAATATGAGATTGATTAATTTCTGCTCCACATTTTTAGCTTCAAGAAAAGAGGTGATACCATTTTTAACTGGATGAATATCATTGTTCCGGTCAACGATACCGATAAGCAGCTCAAGCGCCATATTCTGTCACTTATCCTTGTGCGTGTGTGTTTATTTACCTTACTTACTGGTATCATTCTTTTTTTCCACTTCCACGGCACCGGGATTGTTCATGCCAATATTTTCCTCACCATCACCTTTCTCGCTGGGATTGTAGCCTTTTCAGTGGGGTCAGTGTTCTATATTAGAAAAGGAACAGACTCGTTACGCCGCTTTGGAGTTATCCAGTTACTGGCAGATATCAGCTTTACGGGCTTGCTTGTGTATGGAACAGGCTGCAGCCAATCTATCTTCACCCCAATTTTTATTCTCCCGGTTATTACCGGAGGGCTCATTCTCTACAAAATTGGCGGGCTCATCCCGGCTGCTGCTGCAACCATTGTGTATGGGATTGTTCTGACAATGGAACATTTCGGGTTGGTTCCACCATACTCAGAACACACCGTCTACCGCCCTCCGGACGACCCTTTAGTAGCCACCAATCTTTTTGCTGTTTACGGGATAACGTTTTTTGTGATAGCCCTGTTGAGCAGCCAGTTAGCCGGTAGACTGCGTAGAACAGAGAAAGAGTTGTCAAAAACCGTGTTGGAGTTTGACCGACTCTCTATCCTCTATAAACAAATTTTTGATGATATCTCCACCGGGATCATAACCACTGACGAACACAACATTATCACCTCATACAACAATGCAGCCAGACGCATCACGGGCTTTCCCGAGCAAGAGGTATTAGGAACCCATTTTCACACCTGTTTTCCAGGAATAATTTTAGCTGGAGATAAGGAACGCAATGTGTGTAATCTGCTCAGAAACGATTCGACAACCATTCGGGTGGGCTACTCTTTTTCGCGTCTTGGCATGCCTGCAGTAGAACAGAAGGAGAGCGATGGCGCATACTGGAAGGTGGTAACGCTTCAGGACATCAGTAAAATAGAATCCATGGAGCGACAGGTCCGGGAGGCAGAAAAAATGGCTGCCATCGGTAAGCTCAGCGCCTCTATTGCCCATGATTTTCGTAATCCGCTGGCAGCTATATCTGGTTCATCCCAAATTTTGGCCATGGACAATGAAGGGGGCCAGGATATTAACGGTGAAACAGCAAAACCGCTTTTGAATATTATCTTACGGGAGTGTGGCAGGATGGCCAAAACCATCACCGACTTCCTCCAATTCTCCAAACCGGAAGAACTGGACAAACAGTGGTTTGACCTTGGCCGCCTGGTCAGTGAGGTGATTGAGGAAAAAATCCCAGCCAGTGAACGGAACAACCCGGAGCAGGTGATCCAGAACATCCAACTGCACCTCACCTGTTGGGGTGATCGCCAGCAGATCCAAACAGCACTCACCCATCTTGTGGAGAATACCCGGTCAAATAAAAATCAGACCCAGCAAAGTAAAATCGCTGTCAACGCCTTTGAAACCATGTTGGAACACACCTACACCTGTATTGAGGTGTGCGACAACGGACCAGGCATTCCTGAAGAGATCCAGGAAAAAGTGTTCAACGCTTTTTTTTCAACCCGTGAAGATGGTACAGGGTTGGGGCTTGCCATTGTCAAGCAGCTGGTTGAAAACCACGGTGGCTACATTGAGGTGGATAAAAACCGGGAATATAACTGTATCATGCGGCTCTTTTTCCCCTACCCCCTGGAAGCAGCTACTCCTTGATGCGCTCTATTTCAGCACCCAACCTCCTCAGCTTGCCGATCATATCCTCATATCCACGCTCCAGGTGGTAGATTCTGGATATCTCTGTAACGCCTTCAGCAGCCAGTCCGGCAACGACAAGGGAGGCTGAAGCCCTCAGGTCGGTTGCCATAACCTGGGCTCCAGTAAGACCGGAGCGCCCTACCCCGCGGACGATGGCACTGGAGCCATCGATTTTGATATTTGCTCCCATGCGTACCAACTCAGCCACATGCATGAATCGGTTTTCAAAGATGGTCTCATGAATCACTGAGGTACCGTTACTCAGCGTCATGAGGGCCATGAATTGAGCCTGGAGGTCCGTGGGAAAGCCTGGATAGGGTAAGGTGGTAATATCTACACTGTTGAGTTGACAGCTGTGATCACCTTGCTTAATCGGGCAATACACCGTAAACCAGTCTTCACCAAGAGTAATATCTACCCCGCACCGTTCCAGCTTTTCAGTCATGGCTGGCAGGTGGTTAGGGTTGCACCCCTTAATCTCAACTTCACCGCCAGTTGCGGCAACAGCTATCATGTAGGTACCGGTTTCAATCCGATCCGGGATAATGGCAGTGGTGGTTGGAGTGAGCCTGGAGACGCCATGAACGGTCAACCGGTCTGAACCCTTTCCTTCAATGACAGCGCCCATGCCGGTGAGCATGTCAATGAGGTTGGCTATTTCCGGCTCTCTGGCGGCATTCTTAATAACAGTCTCGCCCTTTGCAAAAACTGAGGCCATGAGGATATTTTCAGTCCCGGTGACAGAGGGTTTATCCATATAGACGATGCCGCCAGTCAGGGAGCCGTTTGCCCTGGCCTCCACATACCCTTCTCTCAGACTGGTGATACTCCCTAGTTGCTCAAAACCATGGAGATGGTAATTAATGGGCCGTGCGCCAATGGCACAGCCACCTGGAAGGGAAACTCTGGCCTCGCCCAATCGAGCCAGGAGCGGCCCTAAAACCAGCACTGATGCCCGCATAGTCTTCACCAGCTCGTAAGGAGCTTCAACACCGGTCAGGTTATCGGCATTGATTCGAACGGTAGTACCAGTTCGCTCCCACTTGGCGCCCAAAATTTCAAGTAATCTGAGCATAGTCCTGGTATCACGCAAATCCGGAACATTTTTCAACTCATGCCAGCCCGGAGCGAGCAAGGTGGCAGCAATAAGGGGAAGCGCTGCATTTTTAGCCCCACTTATGGTAACAGAACCGTTGAGAGGCTTCCCTCCATGAAGTCGTATTTTATCCATCTTAACCTTTTAGCATTCCCGTGCTCTCAATAGTAATGGACTGCTCAGGGAAAGGTTCATTATACGCTCAAGCGTGCCTGAGCAACCCTGTCTCTCCCAGACCAATCCCGGATGATAGTAACGTTACTGTATCCACCGGTTGTTATGAAGAGTTGGCGAGTCAGCGCTCCCTGATCCATCCCTATTTCTATAAATAACCAGCTGTTTTTCTTGAGATAAGTTTTACTTTCACTAATAATTTGCTTAATGTAGTCCAGCCCTTTTTCTCCGCCAGTAAGGGCTAATCTGGGTTCATGATCCTTTACTTCCGGAGATAAGGTGGCAAGAGCATTCTCTGCTATATAGGGTGGATTACTCACAATGAGATCAAAGGCTCTGACAGGCTGAAGTCCGGAAAAAAGATCACTTGCCAGGAGTGACACCTGCCCTGCAACACCATGCTTAGCGCAGTTTTCACTGGCAACGGACAAGGCAGCAGGGGAAATATCCAGAGCAGTTACCTGACAGTCTAACTCTTTTGCCAGCACCACTCCAATAACCCCACTGCCAGTACACAGATCCAAAGCGTTATATATCTTACGTTTATCGGTTTGCACAGTGGATAAAACATGATCCAACATAAACTCAGTTTCAGGCCGGGGAATGAGAACATCAGGGGAAACGGTGAAGTCAAGCGACCAGAACTCCCTGGAACCTGTAATATGCTGCAACGGAATTCGAGTACAACGCTTTTGGATAAAAGAGAGGTATTCTCTACTTCTGGCCTCGCTGGGAAGTGCTCTTGCCTGAAGAAAAAGCTGGCTTCTACTGACCTTGCACACGTGCTGCAAAAGTAACCTGGCTTCAAGTTCAGCTTCTTCAACACCAGCAGCAGCCAGTAATGCGGCCCCCTTTTCAAGCAACCCCTGAAAGGTCATGGAACACGCGGTCAAAGACAGATCATTGTGCGATGTTAAGGGCTTCTGTCTGAAAATGGGTTATAACCGGAATAACCACCTCATCAAGTGCACCTGCGATAACCTGATCCAATTTATACACAGTGAGGTTGATCCGGTGATCGGTTACACGTCCCTGGGGAAAGTTGTAGGTACGGATTCGCTCACTCCTGTCGCCGCTGCCTACCTGGCTGCGCCGTTCTGCTGAAATCTTATCCGAGCGTTCCTGCTCCATCTGGTCAAGCAGGCGTGCCCGTAGGACCTGCAAGGCCTTAGCCTTATTCTTATGTTGGGATTTCTCATCCTGACAGGTAACAACCAAACCGGTTGGCAGGTGGGTAATCCGCACAGCAGAGTCGGTGGTATTTACCGACTGACCACCAGGACCAGATGAGCGGTATACATCGAACTTCAACTCATTGGGTTCAATATGGAGATCCACCTCTTCGGCTTCAGGGATAATGGCAACGGTCACTGCTGAAGTGTGGATACGTCCCTGGGTTTCCGTATCTGGAACCCGCTGAACCCGGTGCACGCCGGACTCATATTTTAATTTAGAGTAGACACTCTTGCCTTTAACAAGCCCAATTATCTCCTTGAAACCACCTATACCAATGGGATTTGAGCTCATCACCTCCACTTTCCAGCCTTGGGTTTCTGCATAGCGGCTGTACATACGGAAAAGGTCGGCAGCAAAAAGTGCGGCTTCATCGCCTCCGGTTCCGGCTCTGATTTCAAGCAGGATATTTTTCTCGTCATTGGGATCTTTAGGGAGGAGTAAAACCCGAATTTCCTGCTCCAGGACAGTTATCCGCTCGGCCCCCTCTTCAAGCTCAGCTTTTGCCAACTCTACAAGTTCAGGGTCTTCGTCTTCATCGCGGATCATCGCTTTATGTTCCTCCTGCTCATCCAGGAGGTTTCTGTACTCGCCATAAAGCGCTGCCAATTTGGAGACAGTACTGTGTTCCCGTACAACTTCCTGGTATTTTTTCTGATCATTGGCAAGCTGCGGATCAGAGAGCTGATGCTCTAAAACACTGAGTCGATCATCGATGTCACGAAGATTTTCAAACATGATGTAAGGATCCTGAATAAAAAAATCCACATGGCCCAGTGGACCATGTGGATGAGCAGTAAAAAAGAAGACGCTACTTGTTTAAGTGCGCATACTTCTTCTTGAACTTTTCAATACGTCCTGCGGTATCCACCAGCTTTTGCTTACCAGTGAAAAATGGATGACAGGCGGAACAGATTTCAACCTTCATTTCCTTTTCAACTGAGCCGAGTTCAACTTCGTTGCCACAGGCGCATACTGCTGTAACTTTATGATATTCTGGGTGTATATCAGCTTTCATGGATTTTCACTCCTTATGGGATATAGCTCACAAACAACATTAAAAACAAAAGAACAGGACTATACATCTTTTTCAACTATTTTCAAACACCTTTTTACCGATTCATGGAGGCAAAAAATTCCTCGTTGGTTTTGGTCTGCCCCATTTTATCCAATAAAAACTCCATGGCATCAGCTGGATTCATGGAAGACAGGAGCTTACGAAGAATCCAAATCCGGTTGAGATCCTCTGGTGGTAAAAGGAGATCTTCTTTCCTGGTTCCGGATTTTAAAATATCAATGGCAGGATAGATACGACGGTTAGCCATCTTTCTATCCAGCACAATCTCCATATTACCGGTGCCTTTGAACTCTTCAAAAATAACCTCATCCATCCGTGAACCGGTGTCAATGAGCGCGGTAGCTAAAATAGTCAGACTACCCCCCTCTTCTACATTTCGGGCTGCACCAAAAAATTTCTTGGGCCGTTGCAGAGCATTGGCTTCCACACCACCGGACAAAATCTTTCCAGAAGCAGGGGTAACCGTGTTATAGGCACGGGCCAAACGAGTAATGGAGTCCAGCAGAATGACCACATCCTTTTTATGCTCAACCAACCTCCTGGCTTTCTGGATAACCATTTCAGCAACCTGGATATGACGCTGTGGCGGTTCATCAAAGGTTGAACTGACCACCTCTGCATCCACAAACCGTTTCATATCAGTGACTTCTTCCGGGCGCTCATCAATAAGCAAGACAATGAGATGCGCCTCCTTATGTTTTTTCACAATGGAGTTGGCAATATTCTGCATCAACACAGTCTTCCCTGTGCGCGGTGGAGCAACAATAAGTCCACGCTGCCCTTTCCCCAGTGGAGCAGTGATATTCAGCACCCGCATGGAGAGGTTGTCTGGTTCTGTTTCCAGATCAATCAACTCTTCCGGGTGGAGCGGGGTCAGGTTAACAAAGGCTGTTTTATTTTTCGCCGCATTAGGACTCTCGTAGTTAATCCGATCAACCTTGAGCAACGCAAAATAACGCTCATTATCCTTCGGTGCCCTGACTTCCCCTTCAATGGTATCCCCGGTTCTGAGATTGAGCCTCCGAATCTGGGATGGAGAAACATAAATGTCATCTGGACCAGGAAGATAATTATAATCTGGTGCACGGAGAAAACCGAACCCATCCTGCAAGACCTCAAGTACCCCGCTGCCACGTAATTTCCCATCTTCATCAGCTTGGGCCTTGAGGAGTGCAAAGATAAGTTCCTGCTTACGCATGGTACTGTATCCTTCGATTTCAAGTGAAGCCGCAAGAGCAACAAGTTCCTTAATTTTTTTATTTTTCAGCTCAGTTGGATTCATCATTGACCGGTATTTCCTCCGTCTGGTCAGTAAAAAATAATGCAGCCCTTCTGCATCAGGTTAAAAATGCTATACATATATATAAAAAGAACAAGTAAACGTTATAAGCCACCAATTTTGCAACAAAGAAAAATACGTTAACGGCCTGCAACAGGATCCGTTAGTTGAAAGTATAACTAATATTTGAATTAAAATGGCAGGATAAGCTAGAAATGATGGTATATAATCAAGTGTGTGGAAACCATAGTCCTGATTTTCATCAGCGGTTTTTTCTATATATGTATCTTATATGAAATATCTGAACAAGAAATCAACAGAAAACGATCTGAAATGTCGAAACGTGGTTACGTAAATATTGGGTTATAGGCCACCTGTCAAGCATTTTTATCAACATGGGGTGAAAATTTCCCTTTCAAGTGTAACCATCACGGGTTCTGTACTTCTGTGTTATTCTCTACTTCTGACGTGTAACTGGTCACGGGTGCTTCAGATTTGTGCAAGCACTCTTTTTCGCTATACAAGAGTATGCGGGAAAGAGTGATCGTGCAAAGATGAAGTGCCTGTGATCAGTTACTTTCAAGCTGGTGCGCCAGGGTAAGCACTTTCCTTCTGGTAATCTGCCACTCATCACTGTTGTCTATCACATAATCGGCCAGCTGCATTTTTTTCTTTATATCCATCTGAGATGCAATGGAGGCCATGGCCTGCCCTCTACTGACATCATCTCTTGCAATGATCCTGCTGCATTGGGCTTCTGGATCAGCATAAACCAGCACCACTGTATCCACATCATTGTGCCACCCCGCCTCGTATAAAAGGGGAATTTCGACCAGGAGCAGGGAGGCTTCACAGTGCATGACTCTTTCCTGCATCCGTTGCCGTGCAAGGGGATGGAGAAGCGCATCAATTTCTTGCTTCACCTGGTGATCAGAGAAGATAACTTCACGTAACGCTGGCCGATCCAGTTCTCCCTGGGCATCAAAAAAACGTGAGCCAAATACGCGCTCAAGTGCTTGCCATCCCTGCTCTCCTTTTTCAAGCAACTTTTTACACTCAACATCAATATTGATCAGTTCGACATTGCAATATGCGGCAAGTAAGCGGCTGACACTGGACTTACCTGTACCAATTCCTCCGGTAATACCAAGAAGCGTGGTTTGGTTCATGCAGCCTGCTCCCGCAACAGAGCTAAGAAATCGTCCATGTCCTCCCATAAGGGTGCTGTAAATGCAACAGGTCTTCTATCAACCGGGTGATCAAGAGCAATATGATAAGCGTGCAGCATCTGTCTAGCGGGCACATCCATTATTCCAGCTCCAGGTTTGCCCCCATAAAGCTCATCACCAACAATCGGAGTAGTGTTTGCGGCCATGTGAACCCGAATCTGGTGCGTTCTGCCGGTCTCAATTGCAACCGCAGCCAGGCACATCCCATTGGCATAACGCTCCAGAACTTCCCAATGTGAAACAGCATAACGGCCTTTGAGCGGCCGAACAGCCATCTTTTTTCGCTGAACCGGGTGGCGCCCAATGGGCGCATTGATGGTCCCATAGTCATCCGCAGGAGAACGAAGTAAAATTGCCTGATAGGTTTTATGTACCCTCCGCTCTTTAAAATCTTCAGCAAGCTGACGAAGGGCCTGCTCTGATTTTGCAATGACCATCACCCCCGAAGTGTCCTTATCAAGCCGATGAACAATGCCTGGTCGTCCACCATCAATCTGAGGCAAATCCTGGTAATGATATAACAACCCATTAACCAGAGTACCACTTTGGTTCCCTGCTGCTGGATGAACAACCAGCCCTGGCGGCTTGCTTATAACGAGCAGGTGGGAATCTTCGAAAAGAACGTCAAAGGCCATATCTTCAGCTTCAAGTTGGGATGGTTTTACTTCAGGCAGTGCCACCTGGACGGCTTCACCGGTTTTAACCTTATGTCCAGACTTCTTTTTTTGCCCATCAACAGCTACATTCCCAGCTTGAATAAGCTTGGTAATGGAGGAGCGGCTTATCTCTGATAATTTTCTGGACAGATAGCGATCCAGGCGCTGCCCTGATTCCTGAGAGCGTATGATAAAATGATGCTCAGAACCCTTAGCAGGTAAAATGGTAGAATCCCCATTAATGGCAGAAGGCTTCATAGGGATTGCTTTCTCTTAGCTGATCAGCTAAACAATTGTTCTATTTCCTGCTCAACCTGCTGCTCATCGCTTTGCCTGGCAAGGGAAATTTCCTTTACCAGTAAACTTTTTGCAGTATCAAGCATTTTGCGCTCACCATAGGAAAGGTCTTTATCTTCTTTGAGCAAAAAAAGATCGCGCAACACCACAGCTACCTCAAACACGGAGCCAGTTTTAATTTTCTCCATATAGTCCCGATAACGGCGATTCCAGGTCTGGGCATTTATCTTTATATCCCGCTCTTTGAGGATGGTGATAACATTGTTGACCTCATCATTTGAAATGATTGCCCGCAACCCTACATTTTCGCTGGTAGCGGTGGGGATCATGATGGTCATGTCGTTATCCAAAATCTTCATGACATAAAAACTCTGATCGACCCCGCCTATTGTTTGTGTTTCTATGGCCTGAATCATCCCTACGCCATGGGCAGGATAGACTGCCATATCACCTTCTGAAAACACGTGCCCCTCCGAGAATTTTTTTAACATCCATCAAGTGCATATACTGGATCCAGTGGTCATAAAACAGTACAGTACCATATTTTTCCAGATTAGCAAAGAAACACCTCTATCGTGTCGCTTTTTCACTGACGATGCCTGTCAATGTTCAGCGGCCACGACGGTTGATGAAATTCATACACGCCTGAATATCCTGGCCAATAAAAAGCTCAAGCCCTTCTTCAATATCATCATACCTTTCACTGATCTGGGCTTGATCCTGTTGAGGAAAACCGGATAAAACGTATTTGTCCACTGGCTGTTGCTCCGAAACAGCACCGCCCTCTGCTCCGGGACGCCCAACGCCTATTTTCATCCGGCTGAACTCCGTACTCCCCAAGTGCTGGATAATGGATTTAATCCCATTGTGTCCCCCTGCGCCCCCTTTGGCAACCGCTTTAATCCGGCCACAGGGCAAATCGATATCATCATGAATAACAAGGAGATGCTCCTCTTTTACACCAAAATAATCGACAAACTGGCGCACACAGCCACCAGATCGATTCATAAAAGTTTGGGGCTTAAGCAAAATAACTGGCGCTCCACTTAAACGTGTCTTGACGTACTGCCCTTGCATTTTGCTCCTGGAAATGGATGTACGAATCCTTTCTGCGATATAATCCAGCACCATAAACCCTATATTATGCCGGGTTTGGTCATACTTTGAGCCTGGATTTCCAAGCCCTACGAGTAAATAGAGAGAATCAGCCATGGAGGAGGCAGGGGTGAAACAATGAAGCCGGATGCAGTATCCGGCTTCATGAAAAACGGGTAAAAATATGGATGCAGATTAGTAGACTGTAACGCAGGTTACATCTTCTTTTTCAAGCATGGTCAAATTATCTGGAACAGAGATATCTCCGTAAGTAATACCAGCGCCACCCTGCTCAAGCGGGGTGATGTCAACTTCAATGGTATCAGGCACATCCAGCGGACGACCGTTGACCTTGACATTGGTTTTAAACACCTGCAGTTCACCACCAAGATCAACCCCTTTTGCAGTACCTGTGTAATCGATGGGTACAACCCAATTCAACTTCTGATCCAATTCGATTTCCAGGAAATCAACATGGACAAGGCCACCGTTTACAGGCTCTTTTTGAATCTCCTGAACAAGCACATGGCGCTGCTCTTTTGAGTCACCTTCAATCTTAATGGTAACCACTGCATTGCGACCATGGATGAACAACAATTTTTTAAATAACTCGCTGGTGTTCATCTGCAAAGACAGCGCTTCTTTACCACCACTATATAAATTGGCTGGGGTTATATTTTTCATTCGCAGCTGTCGCATTGGACCTTTGCCAAATACGGTACGAATTTCAGCCGTCATATCGACCTGTAACATGCAATTCCTCCCCTTACTCCGGGTTCATGTAAAGAGTTAAAGTTATACAAAAAGATAGCTAACCGAGTCTTCGTTATGAATCCTCTTGATCGCCTCGCCCAGTAACGCCCCCACTGACAGCACCGTTATTTTCTCACATTCCTGTGCTTCCGGCCGAAGCGGAATGGAGTTAGTCACCAACAAGGATTTAATGCAAGAAGCATTGAGTCTCTCTATGGCTGGTCCTGACAGAAGTGGATGTGAACAGCAGGCATGCACCTCTTTTGCACCTTTTTCCATTAAAATTTCAGCACCGCCACACAAGGTACCAGCGGTGTCAACCATATCATCAAGTAAAACTGCGGTTTTGCCTTCCACATCACCAATAACATGCAAGGCTTCGCTCTCATTGGCCTTTTCCCTGCGCTTATCAACAATGGCAAGGCTTACATTGAGGCGCTTGGCAAAAGCACGGGTTCGTTCAACCCCCCCAGCGTCTGGTGAGACCATAACCACATCATCAAACTTTTCTTCAATATGTTGAAGTAACACTGGTGCAGCATACAGGTGATCAACCGGGATATTAAAAAAGCCCTGAATCTGCCCAGCATGTAAATCCATACTCAAGACACGTCTAGTTCCCACAGCTGTAAGCATCTCAGCGACAACCTTGGCTGTAATCGGCACTCTGGGACGTACCTTACGATCCTGGCGTGCGTACCCATAGTAAGGGAGCACTGCCGTTATTCTTCTTGCAGAAGCTCTCCGCAAGGCATCAACCATGATAACCAGTTCCATCAGATGATCATTGACAGGCGGAGAAGTCGGCTGAATGACAAAGACATCAGCCCCGCGAACATTCTCACCAATCTCTACCGAAGTCTCTCCGTCAGAGAATTTTTTTACTTCAGCAGACCCCAGTGGCTCACCGAGATAATCACAGATTTCTTCAGCTATGGCTGGATTTGCATTGCCAGTAAATATCTTCAATGTTTTAGGCATAACCTTACTCTTAAGCAAAGCTACCGGTACACTATCCGGCGAATGGAGGTTTGAGTTTTACGACAACGGGAAATAAGTGGGGAGGGAAGAACTGGCTGGGGCGGAGGGATTCGAACCCCCGAATGCAAGGATCAAAACCTTGTGTCTTACCGCTTGACGACGCCCCAACCCGATCTCGTTTGTGTTAGTCACCCATCGGTTAACTAATCGGATGGGCTTTATACACTAAATTATAGTGTTTGGCAAAAAAATTTTTACATTGTTGAGCGGCCACCGCATTATTAAAGACAGAAAATACAGTTGGACCGGAACCAGACATCATGGCCGCCTCGGCACCTTGAGTAATCATCGCATCTTTGATGTCCTGTATTTCACTGTGCATTGACACTGTGACCTGCTCGAGATCGTTATACAACGAAATCGCTGGAAACACCTGCCTGGCAACGCTTTCCCCCCACGCCTGTTTCCACAACCCGATACGCGAATTTTCTAGGTTAAACGTTTCTTCATCCACTGTCAACGAAAAACTCTGATAAACTGCCTTTGTGGAGACTGCAAAACCAGGATTGACTAACACCAGGTGTATATCAGTGAAAGTGGGAACAGCCTCAAGCTGTTCACCAATCCCCTCTGCCCAACAGGCACTGTCACAGGCTATAAAAAAAGGAACATCTGCACCAAGGGTTACCCCCATTGCCATGAGTTGTTCCAGGGACAGGGGATCACCAAACATGGTGTTGAGCCCCGTGAGGGTGGCTGCCGCATCACTGCTGCCACCACCAAGACCTGCAGCAATGGGAATTGTCTTTCTGAGCGTTATTGCAACCCCATACTGGCAGTCATCAATACGGCTGTTTACTGATTGCAGAAAAAGCTGCGCAGCCTGATAGACAATATTGGCATCATCTTCTGGCAATGTACTCCCTGGGCAATGCAGGGAAATCACATTCTCCTTATTGACGCGCAACTCCAATTCGTCATACAGCGTAATTTTCTGCATCAGGGAGGCAAGGTTGTGGTAGCCATCTGGTCTTTTCCCCGTAATTTTGAGGAAATAATTTATCTTTGCCGGCGCCTTTACCTCAAGATATGTTACTGGTTCCACAACCACACTCATCAAAACCACCCAATCCTGCTTGGTTTAGCCACGGGTAAGGTTGACAAACTTTATTTTCAATTCGTACAGTACCCGGGTTACCAGTTCCTGCTCGTCTTTGTCCAGGTTCCCCTTGGTCTTATCTGCAAGCATACTGATGGTATCGATGGTGTGCTTAGCAAGTTCCCCATCAACTATCTTTTGCCCGGTTTCTGGATGTGGCAGCTCTCCCATGTGAAACAATGCAGAGGTATTTAAGGATAAAACAAAAGAGCTGAAAGTAACCTGGGGCATAACACACCTGCCCTGCTCATCTTTCACCATGCCATCCGGGCAATCATCAACATTCTTTAGATTCTCAGCCATAATTTCTCTATTCTCCTTTGTTTTCTCTCAAGCTCAAGCCGGATAGTTATATTCATACACGAGTCAAAGAATGTGACAGCATATTGATGTTGTCAATTAGAAATTGACCCGCTGCTTTTTTACTCTCTAAAAATATTTTTCCCATAGCTTCCCCTTGAAGATTACCTCAGGGAAAGCTATTGTATGGGGTTTGCGTTTACAATCAGGTCACCAGAGAGCTGTCAAGCAGCCTTTCTATATATTTTAAGCCACTGCCAGCAGAGCAGTTGCATAACAGAGGAGTGTATCAATGGCAGATGTTCGCGTTCGATTTCCGCCAAGCCCAACCGGTTATTTACATATTGGCGGTGCCCGTACCGCTTTAGTCAACTGGCTGTTTGCCAAAAAACATCATGGCAAATTGATTCTCCGCATCGAAGACACTGACACGGAGCGTTCTACCCAGGAATCCATTGACGGTATTGTAGAAGGGTTGCAATGGCTTGATATAGGCTGGGACGAAGGGCCGTATTTTCAAACTGATTTTGCAGATGATCATGTCCAGGCGGCTCAACAGCTGCTCGATAGCGGCAAGGCATATAAATGCTTTTGCACCAGGGAAGAACTGGAGCAAAAAAGGGAACAGGCCATGGCAGCAAAAAAGAGCGCTGTCGGATACGATGGCACCTGTCGCCACCTTACTCCTGAACAGAGAGCAGAAAAGGAAGCGCAAGGACTTCCCTATGTCATCCGCTTTAAGGTGCCTGAAAGGGAAGGCCGCCTTGCGTACAGCGATAAGGTACTGGGTGATATTGAAAAAGAGTATAGCGAAATTGAAGATTTTGTTATTGTTCGCTCCAACGGCAAGCCTCTCTACCTGTTGTGCAATGTTGTCGATGATATACGAGATCGCATCTCCCATGTGATCCGCGGCCAGGACCACATGACCAACACCATTAAACAGGTTCTTTTGTACGAAGCGCTTGAAGCACCGCTGCCTGTATTTGCTCACATGCCATTGACCCTTGATCTGAAAAAGAAAAAAATTTCCAAGCGCAGTCACGGCGAAGTGGTTGCGGTGCAGTTTTACCGGGACAAGGGATTTCTCCCCTGGGCGCTCTGCAACTTTCTTTGTCTGCTTGGCTGGAATCCTGGTACCGAGCAGGAATTGTTCACCAAAGATGAACTTATTGAAGCCTTTACCCTGGAACGTATCAGCAAGGTGAACTCGGTGTTCAATTACCGCCCAGGTGACCAGAAGTTTTTTACCGACCCCAAGCTGATCGCAATCAATGAGCACTATCTGCGTACCATGGATATTGCAGAACTTGGCCGGCTGATCCAACCGCTGCTTGAAAATGAGGGGCTGTGGAAAACTGAATATGCCGATGAAAAACAAGAGTGGTATCTTGCGACCTTAGATCTTATCCGCGATCGTTTCCACGTACTGGAAGATTTTATCACCCGCGGCAGGGCGTATTTTTCCGACACCTACACTATAGAACAAAAGCCTCTGAAGAAAAACGTGCTCAAATTCCCTGACCTTGTGCAATGGCTTCCTGAGTTGAGTAAACGTTTAGCCGCACTGGAAGAATTTACCCAGGAAACTGCCGAAACCACGGCAAAACAATACGCCAAAGAGCTTGAAGTAAAACCCGGAGTTATAATCAACAGCATGCGTACCGTACTCACCGGTCAACTGGCGGGGCCATCCATGTTTGACATAGTAATCACCCTGGGACAGGAAACCGTTGTGAAACGCCTCAGTGATGTCAGCCACTTATACTCCACTTCTCAAGAGTAGCGACTATACATTATGGATACAAAAGCAAACAAAGAACAACGGCCATTGGATTTTATCCGTCAGATCATTACCGAAGACCTGGAATCAGGCAAACACAAAGCCCTGGTAACCCGATTCCCCCCCGAACCAAACGGTTTTTTACATATTGGGCATGCAAAATCCATCTGCCTGAACTTTGGTACAGCTGTGGAAAAAAACGGCATCTGCCATCTCCGCTTTGATGACACCAATCCAGACAAGGAGTCCACCGAGTACGTTAAGGCCATTCAAAAGGACGTGCATTGGCTGGGGTTTGACTGGGGCGAACATCTCTACTATGCATCCGACTACTTTGACAAGCTGTACGAATTTGCAGTTACTCTGATCAAAATGGGCAAAGCGTATGTGTGTGAATTGTCAGGCGACGAGATGCGTGAGTACCGGGGCACCCTGACCGAACCTGGCAAAAACAGCCCATACCGTGACCGGACACCAGAGGAGAACCTCAAGCTGTTTGAACAGATGCGGGCCGGGGAATTCCAGGAAGGGGAATGTGTGTTGCGGGCAAAGATCGACATGGCCTCGCCCAACGTCCTCCTGCGAGATCCGGTATTGTACCGTGTCATGCACATAAGCCACCATAGAACCGGTGACAAATGGTGCATTTACCCTATGTATGACTTCACCCACTGTCTTTCCGACATGCTGGAGGGCGTGACTCATTCGCTGTGTACCCTGGAATTTGAAAACAACCGTCCGCTTTACGACTGGGTGCTGGACACCCTGGATACCCCTTGCCACCCACAGCAGATAGAGTTTGCCAGACTCAATATCAACTACACGGTAACCAGCAAGAGAAAGCTGCTTCAGCTGGTTGAGCTGGGCCATGTTTCAGGTTGGGATGACCCACGTATGTTGACCATCTCCGGTTTACGGCGACGGGGCTATACCCCGGCTTCAATAAGGAACTTCTGTGATGAGATTGGGATCGGTAAACGGGAATCCTGGATTGATATGGGGATTCTGGAAAACTCCATCCGTGATGATCTCAATGTCAATGCCCCAAGGGTGCTTGGAGTGCTTGATCCACTCAAGGTGATCATTACGAATTACCCGGAAGACCAAACCGAGGAGGTGGAGGCAAAAAATCATCCCCAGAATCCTGAAATGGGCACCCGCAAGGTCCCATTTTCAAGAGAACTCTACATTGAGCGCTCTGATTTTATGGAAAATGCGCCAAAAAAATTCTTCCGCCTCTCAGAAGGCCGCGAAGTACGATTCCGCTATGCCTACCTGCTCACCTGCAACAAGGTCATTAAAAACGAAAACGGCGAAGTTATTGCGCTGGAATGCACCTATGACCCGGAGTCGCGAGGTGGCAATGCTCCTGATGGGCGGAAGGTAAAAGGAACCATCCACTGGGTATCAGCAGCGCATGCCTTTAAGGCAGAAGTGAGATTGTATGACCGACTCTTTACAGCAGAGTTTCCTGATGCTGACAAGGAAAAGGACTATAAAGACTTCCTCAATCCGGATTCCTTGCAGGTCTTGAAAAACTGCTACCTTGAACCAGGTTTAAAGGATGCAACACCTGCAGATAAGGTCCAATTTGAGCGTCACGGCTATTTTTGCGCCGATGAAAAGGACAGCCAACCTGGCAAACCGGTTTTCAACCGAATTGTCACTCTGCGTGACAGTTGGGCAAAGCTGGCCGGAAAAAAATAACACAACACAGGAGCCCATGTATGCCCCATGGGCTTCTGCTCAAGGGCGGTAAGACGTAAACCGTTCTTTCACTTGATCCATTTGCTCTTGAGATAAGAGGGGTGGTTCCTGGATTTGTAACGCCTGAACATAGATTTTTGCCAAGGTTTCAATTTCTATGGCCAGTGGCAGGATAGTATCCAGGCTTTCTGTACAGCATACCAATCCATGATGGGCCAGCAGGCAAGCCCTCCGCCCTTTCATGGTCTCAAGTATCGCATCAGAGAGTTCCTGACTGCCAAACAATCGATACGGCGCACAAGGAACAGATTCACCACCTGCCACAGCCACCATGTAATGAAATGGCGGAATATCCCGCTCTAAACAGGCCAAAGTGGTGCACCATATGGGATGCGCGTGAAGTACACAGCCAGCCTCGGGCCGAGCAAGGTACATATCCCGATGCATCCGCCACTCAGAGGACGGCTTTCGCTTTCCCTTCCCCTGCCCGTCCATATCCATGAACACCAGATCTTCCGGTTCGCACACATCATAAGGCAAGGCTGAAGGGGTGAGCAAAAAACCATCACCCCATCGTACACTGAGATTCCCGGAGGTTCCCTGGTTCAGTCCGCAGGAGTTCATTTCACGGGCAATACCAAGCACGTCTGTTCGTAACTGCAGTTCGTCCATCAGGCCTTTTCTGGATAGAGCTTCAGCAACCCCTCTTTACCAAGTTCTGCAATACCCCGCTCGGTGACAAGCCCCGTAACCAGGTGGGCAGGAGTCACATCAAAGGCAGGGTTGGCAGCAGAGGTGCCATCACCAGCTATCTGTACCAGCTCAACTGCACCAGCACTATTTTTTCCCTGCACCAGCAGCACCTCATCCTGCTCCCGCTCTTCAATGGGAATATCGGTTATGCCATCTTCTGCATTCCAATCGATGGTGGAGCCTGGCAAGCAGACATAGAAGGGAATATGGTTATCCTTTGCAGCAAGCGCTTTTAAATACGTACCAATTTTATTACACACATCACCGCTGGCAGCAGTACGATCAGTGCCCACAATGCACAGGTCAACCTGACCATGCTGCATCAGATGTCCACCAGCATTATCCACAATCAAGTGATGATCAATACCTGCTGAGGCCAGCTCCCAGGCGGTCAGATGCGCGCCCTGATTACGGGGCCTGGTTTCATCCACCCAGACATGGACAGGAATACCGGCCTCCATCGCCTTATAGACAGGCGCCAGGGCAGTTCCCCAATCAACAGTGGCAAGCCACCCGGCATTGCAGTGAGTGAGCACATTCACCTTTTCCTTGCCAGGATCAGCCTCCCATATCTGCTTTATGAGCTCAACCCCATGGTTCCCAATGGCCTCATTGACAGCACAGTCCTCATCGCAAATGCGAGCGGCTTCCTGATATGCTCGCTCCAGCCACTGCTCTTCAGGACATTGCTGAAGCAGTTGCCCCATCCGCTCGACCGCCCACTGCAAGTTCACTGCAGTGGGCCGGCTTTGCATGAGCTTTTGACTGACATGCTCCAACTGTTCCCTGGTGCATTTTTCTCGCAGGCCAAGACAAATTCCGTAGGCAGCCGTGGCACCGATAAGCGGTGCTCCCCGCACCAGCATGGCTGTAATGGCATGGACAGCGTCATCAAGTGTTTCCAGCTTGCTGATGATGAACTCATGGGGCAGTCGGGTTTGATCTATTATTTCAACGGCCCAGCCGTTTTCTGCCAGCCAAATCGACCGATACGGCTTTCCATTAACAAGCATAGCTTCTCCTTATTAAAAAAACGCACCAAGAAACATTGTAACACTCTTTTATGTAATTAATCCCCATGACACTACCTAACCATCACTTCCGGGGTCAAGCTCTATTTGCTCTTTACTCAATGCATACAGCTTAAGAATGGTTTGCAAAAAAAACGTAACAAACTAATCTTCCAGTAAATTTATTTGATCATTGTTTTTCTCTCTGGTAAATATCTAGTGATACCTATTTTTTTTGCAAGCCCTTCAAAATAACGGCCTACCTGGATAATGGAATGAAGGATACCCATCCGGCTCTAGACAAGCTCCAACAAACTGGCAACCTCCCCAGCATGCCGCAAGTGCTGGTAAAGCTCATTGATATTTGCAACGGAACCGAAATAGACCTGCAAAAAGCAGCGACGGTGGTGGCAAAGGATGCCTCACTGAGCGCAAAGGTTCTCCAACTCGTCAATTCAGCATTTATCGGAAGCAACCGTAAATACACCGATGTGCACCAGGCTGTTATTTACCTGGGAGCAGACGTGATCAAAAATTTAGCCATCAGTGTTTCTGTGCAACAGGTTTTCAGACGAGTGGAGACCAATGCTCTCCTCTCCCTGGATCACTTTTGGTACCACAGTTTTCAAAATGGACTTATCGCGCAAAACATAGCCCGAGAAACCAATTTTCCATCCCCTTCAGATGCCTATTTAAGCGGCCTGCTCCACGACATCGGCAAACTGTTACTCTGGGTGGCCTTTCCAGGAAAATATGCACCGCTGCTCCTTAAAGGGGGTCGTTGTCATAATGCCCGACTGGCCTTTCTGGAAAAAGAAAAATTTGAAATCGATCATTGTGAGGCCGGAGCATGGCTATGTCGACAATGGCAGCTCCCTGCAACTGTGACAGATGCCATTGAACACCACCACCATCCACTGGATGAAGTGGCCCAGAAACACCCCTTGACAAAAATTACCTCACTTGCTGACATGGTGAGCCATGCAGAAGAGGTGAACAAGGATCTTGAGAGAACAGCCAAAACGCTTTTAGGACTTTCAGGCAGCCAGCTCACCCAAATGTCCCTAAACGTAACCACCCAGCTTGAAGAGGTGGCAGAGCAGTTAGGTATTCGCATTCCGTCCTCATCCTCGCACTCCGTGGAAAAAGAAAATCAAGAGGTGCATGAAACGGCTTCCCAAAAATTGATCAACCGGGTTCGCGATATCTCCCAACTCAGCGGTACCCTGGAAGAACTACTCCAGGCGGAAACCCAGGATCAAGTTGTTCGCATTATCGAACAGGGAGTGAAAATTCTCTTTAACCAGGATACCTGTATCTTCTTCACCTGGGCAGATAAGAGCCAGAAAAGGCTCCAGGCAGTTGTTTCCACAAGCAACCCTTTAGCGCGCGCTGTGGACGGATTTACCTTTTCTGCTGCCTCTAAAGGGACAAGCCTGCTGCATAAAGCTGTAGCTGAATCCAAGCTGCAGCACACCTTTCAGGAAGCCCCTGAGCAATCTCCACAGCTGCAATCACTTGATCGCCAATTGCTGAGCCTGCTTGACAAAGATGAATATATCGCCGTTCCCTTGGTGTTTAAGAAACTATTCCATGGTTTGATGGTCATCGGCGTTAATGGTGAGTTACATGATGAATTGCGCAGTCAGTACGCGTCGCTGAGCATGTTGGCCAGGCACGCAGCAGTACCGCTCCACCTGGTAAAAGTGCGTAAACGCCACACCCAGGAACTCCTTGATGAAAGCATTAAAGCAGCCTCGTTGATAGCACAAAAAATCGGGCATGAGATCAATAACCCGCTAACAATTCTACGCAACTACGTGGAAATTGTGCGCATGAAACTGGATGAAGGAGAAGCAGTGGACTGCGAGCTCCAGACCATGGATGGAGAACTGGCACGCATCGCAACCTTAACAAAGCAGCTTGGTAACCTCTCTGTCCTGCAACAATCAACCCTAACAAAACGTCTTAATATCAACGATGTGGTAGCTGAAGCGGTTGCTTTTTGTCAAACAGGACTTGAATTTTCGTCAAAATTGACCATTTCTTTTGTTCCGGACTCCACGATTAAACCTTTTGCACTACCAGCAGACTCCATCAAACAAATCATTATTAATTTAGTTAAAAATGGAGTGGAAGCACTCGAAGGTGCAGGGAATATAATCGTTCGTCTAGAGGCCATCACAAAAAATGAAGTTCTCTTGGCTGTGGAAGATGATGGACCAGGTATCCCTGAAGCCATGCAAAGGGATATTTTTTCACCTGGATTCAGCACAAAAAACCGGGGCCACTCCGGTTTAGGTCTTGCAATTGTGAGAAAACTTATTCAGGATATGCAAGGCAGGGTAATGTGCAAAAGCAGTGAGCGAGGCACCACATTTAGTATTACGATACCTACGAATTACCTACAATAACAAAAAGTAACCTAAAAGTACATTTCTCTGGACATATCCAGGTAAAAAAGCTTCAATTACAGTATATTGGTTTCACCAATATTCTATTTCAACTAAAGCTTTACTGATGTTTACTACAAAAAACAAAATAGTGTTCGTTTGTTAATTGATTTTTGAACAGTACATATGTACTTTTTACCTAAATAAACATGCTGATCTCCCAACGAAATCGAAGCTAACAGAGCCTTCCATGAGCAACACAATACTTCTTATCGATGACGAGCTGAAACTCTGTGAAAGCCTGGCAGTTATACTGACCAAAAATGGCTACGAGTTAACTACAGCAAACAGTGGTGAGGAAGGACTGTTCCACATACAAAACAATATTTACGATGCTGTAATCATTGATATTGGTCTGCCCGACATCTACGGGCTTGAGTTGGCAGCACATGCCAGCAAAACCTGCCCGGAAACAGCCATCATTATCCTTACCGGTACTGCCACCGTAAAGAATACGGTTGAGGCACTTCGCTACGGTGTCTACGATTTCCTCCAAAAGCCCTGCTCCAGCCAACAGTTAACACGAACCATTAAGCGCGGAATCGAACATAAACGACTGGAAAAGGAACTCAAAACCAGTGAAAAACGGTTCCGCCAGCTCTCCCAGGCAACCTGGGAAGGGATTATTATCTATTCCAAAGGAAGGGTACTTCAAGTTAACAATCAGTTCTGTGAAATGTTTGGCTATGAAGAGCAGGAACTGGTTGGCAAACAGATTTTTGATGTTTTGCTTGATCGAAAAACCTTTCAAACTCTGCAACTCTCGACCAATCAAGAGAGAGTAGCCCCTTTTAAGGCGCGGGGAAGACGAAGAAATGGTGAGCTATTTCCAGTGGAAATTAGAATCAAACACCTGGATTATAAGGACGAAAGGGTACAGGTTGCTGCAATCCGTGATGTAACAGCCAATGAATTGGCCATGCAGCAGAAAATGATGCTTCAGGAACAGCTCATAGATGCCAAACGCTTGGAATCACTAGGCTTGATGGCGAGCTCTGTAGCCCATGATCTGAATAACATCCTTGCAGGAATCATCGCTTACCCGGAACTGCTGCTCCTGGACCTGGATGACTCGTGTCAATACCGCGAAGAAATCACTATGATCCGTGATGCCGGTAAGCGAGCTGCTGCCGTGGTGGACGACCTGCTCACTGTTGCCCGGGGAGCGACCTGCAAAAAAGAACTGCTCAATCTCAATACCATCATCTCTGGTTATACAGTTTCAGCGGAATACAACACCCTATGCAGACGTTTTCCTGAAGTGGAGATAGACGTCAACCTGGAAGAAAAGCTGCGTAGCGCTAACTGCTCGGCCCTGCATATCTCCAAGTCTGTTATGAACCTGGTACTCAATGCAGCTGAGTCCATTCAGACCAAAGGACGGATTACCATCACCACCAGCAACGTGGATTTAGAGGAGGAGTATGAAGGATATGAAGCCATTGAACCTGGAAAGTACGTGGTCATATCTATAGAAGATTCAGGTTCAGGTATCTCTGAGAAGGACATACAAAAAATATTCAGCCCATTTTACAGTAAAAAAATCATGGGGAGAAGTGGCACCGGGCTCGGGCTTGCCGTGGTATGGAATACAGTTCATGATCATGGTGGTTACATTGACCTGGCCTCAAAGGGTGAAGGCACCCGCTTCTCGCTTTTCTTTCCAGCAGTAACAGAAGAGAGAAAGCAGAAAAATGTGGTAGCATCTGAAAACGGTACGGTACAAGGCAACGGAGAGACCATCCTTGTTGTTGATGACCAGAAAAGCCAGCGCGATATTGCGACCAGGTTATTGACCCGCCTTGGTTATCAGCCATTCTCGGTTTCATCTGGAGAAAAGGCAGTGGAATTCATTAAAAAGAATCAGGTGGACCTTGTCATACTGGACATGTTAATGGAACCAGGAATAAGCGGTAGTGAAACCTTTCGCCTCATCCTTGATCACACCCCGCAACAAAAAGCGATCATTACCACCGGGTACTCAGCGGAACCTGAGCTTGATCAGGCCAAAGAACTGGGGGTAAACCAGTTCATCAAAAAACCATACTCCCTGCAAGAACTCGGCGAAGCACTCCATCTCGAATTAAATCCTTTTTCCCAAAGGCCTTAAACCAATCCTGCCAACCTTCCCTTCCCCACTCAACAATCATTTGACATTCCAAAGGGCAGCTAATACCCTTAAATATATTTGTCTGTCTTTCAAGCAATCCTCATTTACGTAAACAGCTAAAGAACACATACTATGAAAAGATTCTTTTCCCTTTTATGGCTCCCCTTTCGCCTGTTGTGGAAGGCGCTCTACTCAATGATGCTCCTTTTCTCCGGGATAGCATTTATAGCTACACTAGTGCTGGTTTGTACGGTACTCTTGTATAAGCCTGAAATAAAGCTGCCTGAAAATGCAGTGCTCGTGCTTGCCCCAAGAGGTGATATTGTTGAGCAGCGCTCCCCCATTGACCCAATGGCCCAAGTATTCAACAACCTGGCTGGCATTCCCATGGAGCAGAATGTATTTTTGCAGGATATTCTGGACTGCATCTATGGCGCAGCTGACAATGCCGATATCCAGGCAATGCTTATTGATACTGACCAGTTAGGTAGAGCCAGCCTGGACCAGATACAGGCCATAGGTCGTGCCATCAAGTACTTTCAAGAGAGCGGGAAAAAGGTTATTGCCGCAGCAGACCAGTTTAACCAGATACAGTATTATCTCGCCTCATGGGCTGATGAAATATTTATCAATCCCATGGGGGGAGTGCATTTAAGGGGCTTTGGCCTCTCGCGCATCTACGCCAGAGAGCTGTTTGAAAAAATGGATATGGATTTCCATGTATTCAAGGTAGGCACCTTCAAATCCGCTGTGGAGCCGTTTACCAGAAATGATATGTCACCAGCAGCCAAGCAGGCCACCAAGCAATGGCTTGATGCGCTGTGGGACGTGTATAGTAGCGACATTGCTGAAAACCGGAGACTTTCCACCAGCTCTTTTAAACGACTGGTTGATGAGTACCCTGCCAAACTTTTAGAAAATCAGGGCGACAGGAGTACCACCGCACTGGCGGCCAAACTCGTGGATGGTATAAAAGATCACCAGGAAGTAGTCAGTTATATGGCTGAGCTGGTTGGCGCCCCCGAAAAAATGGATTCGTTTCCCCAAGTTTCCCACACCAAATTTCTGCAAACGCTCATCCCCTCGTATTCCAATCGACAGGGTAAACACAGCTTTGTTGGCATTATTACCGCGTCCGGGAATATCCTGTACGGCAATGGGGCTGTCAACCAAATCGGTTCCAGGCAGCTGATCAACACGATTCGTCGCGCCACCCGTGACAGAAGTATCAAAGCCTTGGTGTTGCGCATCACCACCGGTGGAGGCAGCGCCTTTGCTTCAGAGTTGATCCGTCAGGAACTACTGAATTTTCAGCAAACCGGTAAACCGCTGGTTATTTCCATGGGAGCCATGGCTGCCTCCGGCGGGTATTGGCTCTCTGCCAACGCAGATGCCATCTTTGCGGCTCCAACCACTCTGACCGGCTCCATCGGTATTTTTGGAGCCATTCCAACCATTGATAAAAGCCTGGCTAAAATTGGTCTCCATGGTGATAGCGTTGGCACTGGCCCCACAGCGCTCTTTGGCAATCCGACCACCCCAATGACGGAACAGGAAAAGAGCTACCATCAGCTCAGTGTTGCTCATGGGTATAACCAGTTTCTTTCCATTGTTGCTGAAGGCAGGGAAATGGACATGACCAAAGTGAAGATGATAGCTGATGGACGCGTGTGGGATGGTAAAGCCGCCCAACGACTGGGACTTGTTGACCAGCTGGGTGATTTGGAAAATGCAATTGCAGAAGCTGCCAAACTTGCAGGTATGGAGGAAGAAGATGCGGTGTACATCGCCCCCCGGCTCAACCCATTGCTTGATGCCTTCAAACAGATGGGCAACTATATCGGAGAAACACTGGATAAACGGTTAGCCAGCAGGTTTTTACCCAATCCACTCCAAAGCATGCTTACGGATAAGCTCGGTGTCCCTGGTTTTACCACTGACCCCAATTGCCTGTATGCTCACAGCCTGCTCCCAGAGACACCAGCAACCTTTTTATCCGAGAACCGATAAAAACTGAAAAGATGACCATTCGTTTAACTCTGTACTGTCCAGCTATGCAGAGAATAACGTACCCACAACAAAGGCCCTGAAGGACTTTTTTTCGTCACGGACTAAACAAAGCATAATTATTATTATTCCAAACGCTGAAACTTCGCAGCCATCAACCATACGCTTTATTTTTTTTATGACAGAATTTCAGGTAAAAGGATACAAAGGAGGAACTTCATGAAAAATGTACGACTGAGCATAAAGCTTATTGGTGGTTTTTGCATAACCGCCCTAATCGTGGTCTCCGTTGGGTTAATAGCAATGCTTCAGCAAAACAAACTCCATCATCAAACCGTACAGATCGCAGAAAAAAATTTACCCGCAGTTGAAAATATTTTGAGAATTAAAGCAGAGGCCAACTATGCTGCAGAAATAATACGATCTCTCCTGACACCATATGCAACAAAAGAACAGAGAATGGCTTCGCATCAAAATCTTATTGATGCAAGAAAGCGCTATGGTGCAATCAAAGCAGCGTTCACTCAATTACCTCTAACGCCCCCCATCAAAAAGAAATGGGAGGTCTTTGACTCAAATATCACAAAATGGGTCGCTAAAAACAACAAAGCTCTTGCGTTATCCAAGGACTTAGTCGCTTATGACCTCATAAATATCCCCCAGTTAAGAAGCCAGATGCTTCAAAATAAAGAAGCGCACAATATGTTGTTGACCAACGTCAATAACCTCGTTTTTTTTTACACCCCATTTGAAGGGGGAGACAACGGTCATACATGCTCCCTGGGCAAGTGGTTGCAACACCCCAACACCACCAACCAGAAAATACTCGCCCTTATCAAAACAATCACCCCTGTGCATCTGAAGCTTCATGAACAAGTGAAAACAATTAAAGCACTCGCTGCCTCTGGTAATGTTGTTGAAGCACAACAAAGACTCCAACATGAACTTTATCCCACCTCCAAGCAGGTTTTCAACTTACTCAATGACATAACGGAGGTAATAGAAGCGTCATACAGTACATTCTCCGAGATGAACGCGTTGCTCGAGAGAGACTCTGCAGTATATCAAGCCAACGCATTAAAGGCCATTGACGCCATCGTTGAAAAAGTAAAAGAAGAGGCTGATAAAAACGTGAAAGAGGCTGAGGCAGTCGCATCAACAGGTAGAACAATCAATATTATCGGCATAGTGGCAGGAACTCTTATTGCCATCATGCTGGGAACCATACTCACGTTAATGATCACCAGGCCAATAGCACAAGGGGTTACTCTTGCGCAAACCATGGCGCAAGGCGATATGACGCAGCGGCTTGACATTGAACAGAAAGATGAAGTGGGAGTGCTTGCAGGTTCACTTAACGAAATGGCTGAAAATTTGAGACATCTTATTACAGATGTCAACAATGGTGTCATTTCTTTGGATGGCGCATCCAATACCCTTGCAACCATTGCCGACCAGCTGGCTGCCGCTGCAGAGGATACAGCTACGAGATCCAGCCAGGTAGCTTCAGCCGCTGAAGAAATGAGCACCAATCAGAATTCAGTGGCAGCAGCCATGGAACAGGCGTCTATTAATGTGAACATGGTCGCTTCAGCTGCCCAGGAAATGACAACCACCATAAATGAAATAGCGCAAAACTCAGGCAGGGCAAAAGAGATTACAACTCAGGCAGTGAGCCAATCACAAGCCGCCTCAAAGAGAGTTAATGAACTCGGTCAAGCAGCCAATCAGATCAACGAAGTTACGGAGGCAATAGCTGAAATTTCAGAGCAAACCAATCTGCTTGCCTTAAACGCCACCATTGAGGCGGCGCGGGCAGGAGAGGCGGGCAAAGGATTTGCAGTTGTTGCTAATGAAATTAAAGAATTAGCCAAGGAAACTGCAGAGGCAACCCTGGATATAAAAAACAAGATTGGAGATATTCAGCAAGCCACGGGAGTAACAGTGAGCGAAATCAATGAAATCAGCTCTGTTATTGTCGATATGGATCAGATAGTTGAAACAATCGCCACTACTGTTGAGGAGCAAACAGCGACCACCAGGGAGATTGCGGAAAATGTACAACAGGCATCTACCGGTATAAGCGAAGTGAACGAAAATGTTGCCCAGAGTTCCTCGGTAGCTGCAGAAATTGCCCATGATATAAATGAGGTGAACAATAGTGTCACTCAAATCCAGACCGCCAGTGGCAAGGTGACGGACAATGCACGACACTTAGCTGAAATAGCTGAAGGGACAAAGGAAATCATGTCTCATTTTACAGTGTAGCCTCGTGCTTTACCCTTCATCAAAACAAAACCCCGGACAGAGTAAAGGCCACTCCCGCTATCGTGGAGTGGCCTTTAACAGGTCAGATTCATTCGACTCAATCGCACTTCATTTCATAAATCCTTCCTTTTTCATTGCTTAACACCACCTTATTTCAGCAGTATATTTTCTGAAGCAACGATCTTTTTCATGAGAGTCCTTGCTGATTTGGCTCACCGTTATATAGTGGTGTTCTCTCTGGATTGTACACGTCAATTTTCGTCTGTCCCTGCACTATGATGACACCTGACACTATTTTTCTCGAGCTCTGGACAGGAGTAGGATGGCCACTCGCCCGCCTCCTGCTCTTCATCTCACTGGGGCTGATGGTGGCAAACTTTATTGAGGCCTTGAACTGGACCCAGAAAATTGCCTTTCTTGCACAGCCACTGACCCGTTTTGGTCACCTCTCTGCACTAACCGGAGCCTCCTTTTCCATGGCTTTTTTTTCAGGTGCGGCAGCAAATACCATGCTCGCAGAGGGGTATGATACAAAGGTCCTTACCAAAAAAGAGCTGGTTCTGGCCAACCTCTTCAACAGCCTGCCCACCTATTTCCTGCATCTGCCCACAACGTTTTTCATTGCCGCACCACTGATCAAAGGGGCTGCCGTAGTGTATGTGGGGTTAACCTTTGGTGCAGCCATCTTACGAACCTTGTTCATCACCTTCCTGGCTCATTTTCTGCTCCCCAAACCGCAGGAGGTGTACATTCTCCCCCAAAAAGCCGAACACCGCAATGTTAAAGCAGCTGCCGCACAGACCTGGAAGCGATTTAAACAGCGGATGCGCAAAATTATCCGTTTTACGGTACCTATTTACATTGTGTTTTACTTCTTCAACCAGATTGGGCTCTTTGCAGCACTTGAACAGTTCATGGCAACCCATCTTATCTGGCTGGAGTGGCTTTCACCCCAGGCCATTTCCATCATCGCGCTTCATATGGCTGCTGAATTTTCCGCTGGTCTTGCTGCTGCCGGAGCCATGCTGGATGACGGTACCATGCAGACCAGGGAAATTATCCTGGCGCTGTTGATAGGTAATATCTTCTCTTCACCCATCCGTGCTGTGCGCCATCAGTTTCCATACTATGCAGGCATTTTTACCCCCAAACTGGCGGGCCAACTTATTTTCTTTTCCCAGAGCTTCCGTACGCTGGGTATCGCCTGTATGACAGTACTGTACATGTTCTGTACCAGATAGATTTTATCCGGTCTGTGGTATACAATAAGAGAAAAAGCAAAACCTTACCTCTCACATCACGGCAAAAAAAAGAGAAAGGCACCCCAAAGGCCTTCTGGAAAAACGCTCCAGCAGGCCCAGAATATAGCGGTTTAATTGGTTGGTTGATTGTATCTATTCGGGTTTACCATCGCTGGTAACAATAAGCTCAGCAGCTAACTGGCGTTTAAGGTACCGCTTACCAAGCAACTGCATATCCTCCGGGGTAATAGACTGAAAATCACTTAAAATGGTGATCGGCCATTTAAGCTGTTCAGGGTGCCTGCTGGAAAGGGCTAACACCGAATGCAGCCAGTAGCTGTTACTCCGTTTTGCATCTCTAATCGAGGTCAGAGTCGGTTCCAATGAACGGCTGAGTTCTTCTTTGCTCACCCCCCTGTCAGCTAGCTCCGCAGCGACCTCTTTCACCAACTCAGCTAACGGTGCGGCTTGTTCCGGTGCTACGGTCAACATGCTTTGCAACATGCCAAACCCCTTATGTGTGCGACTCGAAAGGTTGTAGACAACCGGAGAATAGGTAGCACCAAGCTCCTCCCTTACCGTAATCCGCAGCCGATCATCCAGTACCGAGGCCAGTACGTTAAGCCTTCGTGTTCGTGAAATATCTGAGAAATCATCGGTCTGCCAGGCAACGGTAACCAAAGCCTTGTCAACGGAGGAGAGAACAGGGTGGGTATTGCATTCACCTGCGGGAAAAACTACCGGTGCGGGTACTACAGGCTTAAACTCTTCACGTTCTTCACTGCCAAAATATCGTCCAACCAGCCTGATGGCCTGCTCAACCGGGATATCCCCAACAACAGTTATCTCAAGCGCAGCGCCTGAAAAAACAGGCTCAAGCCAATCCTGAAGCTGATCAAGAGTCACATTCATCACCTGCTCACGGGTAGGCATGGTGTAAAAAGGAGCATCGTTTGAAAAGAAGCGACCAGAAATCAGTTGTTGCTGTCCCTCCACCGAACTTTCAAGCTGTTCATACATCTGGCGCATCCTTTCTCTGCTTTTCTTAAGAGCTGACTCACGAAAACCAGGGTCATGAAGCAGGGTATAGAGCAGTTGTACCAGTTGCTCAAACTCTGCGGTCAGTCCACTGCCAGCAAACGTAAAGGAATCTGCTCCAACGGCAAACCGCACCCCGATATTGGTCCCAGCCAGGAGTTCATCCAGCTGCTGCCGGGTACGTTTTCCAGTTCCACTCTCCTGGATCACGCTTCCAGCAACCTTGGCCATCCCAGGTGCTGGTTCAGCTAACGTCCCTTGACCAAAATGAACTGCCACCTGGACCTGGTTTTCTTGAAAAGGGGTTTGTTTAACATTCACCCGTACCCCACCTTCAAACAATACAGAGGTGGCATCGATCTCTGGATAGTACTCTTTACTGATAACGATTCCTGGCTCAGCAGGTAGCTGCAGGTAAGGAAAAGTTTGCTCTTTACCTTGATCCCATGCAGGCAGGTTCACGTGCGGAGCGTTCCCTCCGGCAACAGTATCAAGAATGATCTGCTCCGGAGTCTGACCAACAGGTTCATCTAACTCTGCCATACCAACAACCTGGAGCAAACGACGCTCATGGCTCCATAACCTGGCAAAAACCTGTTCCACATCCTCCAGGGTCATCTCATACAGCATGGGCAGGTACAGCGCAGCCTCCTGGTCAGGAGAAAGATACACCTCATTGCTATTGAGCTTGCGGATGATTTCACCTGCGATGTCCTTACTGCTTCTGGTTGCTGCTGTCTGCTGCTGTTTGAGCAGATAGGCCGTGAGTTCTTTTTTTACCCGCTCAAATTCAGTGGGAGCAAAACCTTCCGCAAGCGCCTGGTCAACAACGGCTTGCAAGGTAGCAAGTCCAAGCTGCCACTGATCACTTTTTTCCACTGCAGCAGTGACAGTTGCATAGCCAAAGGCGTTCATAAAATTACCAGCATAGGTATTGGCGCTGGTAAAAGGACTTTCAGGGTCACGACTGAGTTTTTCCAGTCTGTTGTTCAATATGGAGACAGCAACATAGGACGTGAGCTGCCTGCGCTCCCAGGAACGAGTCGCTGGCGGTTGCACTTCGTTAAAGACGGTTCCGTAGGAAATTCTTGTATACCCCAACTCCGGTTCAGGGATATAAAGCACATCAACCCCCTTTTCTTCCACCCTGCCCATCTCCGGACAGAGGGGTAAAAGCGCACTATCTTTCAGCTCATTAAAGGAGATTTCCACCTGCTCACGGACTGTTTGGGGATCCAGATCACCAACCACCACAACCACCATGTTCTCCAGCCGGTACCACGCATCATAATAGCTGCGCAGAGCATCACTGTCAGCAGCAAACAAGACCTTTTCTATTCCGATGGGATCACGCTCAGCAATCCTGGTGTTTGCAAACTCAAACTGGAGCTGTTTTTTGCGTACCCGTGCAGCCACCGAGTCCCTGGCCCGTTTTTCAGCAAGAATAATCCCCCGCTCCCTATCCACCTCATCTTCAAGCAAAAGCGCACCACGGGCATAATCGGCCAGCACCTGCATCCCATCGGCCACCACCTCTTTTTCTCCTGATGGCAGGAGCAGCTTATACACGGTCTCATCAAACCCGGTGTGGGCATTGGTATCCGCACCAAACCCCATCCCAATGGATTGAAAATATTCCACCAGCGTTCCTGGAGGATAATGGGTTGTGCCGTTGAACAACATGTGTTCCAGATAATGGGCCAGTCCTCTCTGGGCCTCGGTTTCCTGAAGAGAACCTGCTTGAACATCAAGATACATGGCTACCCGGTTCCTGGGCTCCTGATTCTTGAGAATCACATAACGAAGCCCGTTATCCAGGCGACCATAGATAACAGCCGGATCAGGCTCAAGATCACTGACCTCATGGGGCCACTGGGTTGCAATGCAGCTCCTGGTAAGCTGCGCTTTTTGCCCTTGATGAAGCGAGCATGAAGTGAGCAGGCTGGCAGTTAAAAAAAGGAGGAAAATAATGACAGGATGAGTAATTGATGGTTTTGTATGATCCATTGCGTATCCTTTTGAAGGCAAATGAGTTAACCCTGAAACAGGGTCACACTATAAGTACAATTAAGCGTAGGAAAAATGAATATTTCAAAAAAATGCGGTTTAGTTCTAGGCGCATCAAGGGGGATCGGGCTGGCCATTGCACAAACCCTTGCGGACAAAGGTGCTCGACTGGCCCTGCCCTGGTTTGATTGGCCTGAAGATGTAGAGGCCATGTGCAACCAGTTTCATGGCACGCCCGCAGGTCACATCACCATGAAAGCTGACTTACGCAAACGTGAGGATGTGGCGCAAGTGGTGAAGCAGATCACTACCCAGTTTGGCAGGCTCGACTTTCTCATTAACAATATTGAACGGGGTGGAATGCCGATCATCCACGGCAGCTATGACCGGGAAATCAACCAGGAGCAGTGGCAGCGTGAGATGGAGACCACCCTTCATGCAAAATGGCAGGTTTTCAATCAATGCGTCCCCCTGCTCAACCAAGCTGAACAGGCAGCAGTTATCAATATATCCTCCATTGCTGGAGTTGTGGGCCGCTCAGGACCGGCTGGAATTATGTTCAACGATGGGTATGCGGCAGCAAACCGCGGAGTCAATGCACTCACCCAGACCTGGGCGCGCCAGGGTGCTCCTTCCATCAGAGTCAATGAAATAATGCTCGGTTTTTTTGATACCAGACACGGGCCGGGCACCAGAGGATGGACAGAGATGACAACAAAGGAAAAACAGGCGATTATCAACCATACGCTGGTTGGTCGCACTGGAAAGGTTGAAGAAGTTGTTCAGGCAGTGCTTTTTCTGTTGGAGAATGGAGACTTCATCACCGGAGCCACCCTCACCCTAGATGGTGGATATACGTTAGGCGGGGAAAACATTCCCCCAATGCCTGCCGGGGTTATTTAGCTCACCCTACTGAGCTGTACTGCGGCTCACTTAGATGTCGCGAGCCCAGTCAGGAATGCGATGAAGGATGTACTCGGTTACTTTTTCCCTGGATTGATCATCCTTTTTGGTGATTCCGGTATCGTGAAGCACCTCCTCATAGTCAAACCAGCACAGTTCTTTATTGTCGTGATTATACACAGTCAGGATACGATGATTTTCCTGGCGAATATCTTCCTCTTCCTGAATGGCTGCAACAAGTGCGACGGCTTCTTCATACGGTAAAAAACGGATTTCTTCACTCATTTACATAGCTCCGCGCAAACGACAAAAAAAGAATACGGCAAACAAATAAAAAGCGGCGAGCAGAATTCTCTCCTCGCCGCTTCAAACTGACAGGCTAACTCATCAGGCAGGCTTAACAACTGCACCGGAGCGAATGCACCGAGTGCAGGCGTTGATACGAACCACACTGCCATTTGCAGTTACAGTTCTCACCCGTTGCAGATTGGGAAGCCAGCGACGACGGGTCTTGTTGTGGGCATGACTTACATTATTGCCGGTAACAGGACCTTTTCCACAAATTTCACAGACACGGGACATGATATATTCTCCTAATACAGGTGTTTAAATTCAAAAAACCATTTATAATACCTGCTTCATCCAAAAATGCAAGAGATTTTAGCATGGATATCAAGACACATTTAGCCGGAGTTCTTTCAGATGCTGAGCTTGACTTTGTTACCAGAAGCTATGACGTGATAGGTGATATTTTTATCACTACCATCGCACCAGAGCTGGAGCACAAGGAGCACATCATCGGCCAGATGTTGCTTGACATGCACCCACACGTAAAGGTTGCAGCCAAACGGCTGGGAAAGTATAGCGGTGAATTTCGCACCCGGACTTTGGCTGTTATTGGCGGAGAAAAACGGCTGACAACCCTGCACAAGGAAAACACCATCTTGCTTAAGGTGGATCTGCAAAAAATGTACTTCACCGCCCGATTGGCAGGAGAACGCATGCGAGTCGCTGCCATGGTAAAGCCAGGTGAACTGGTTGGTGTTTTCGGCTCAGGTGCAGGCCCCTTCCCCTTGACCATTGCTCGACACAGTGATCCAGCCCGGGTGATCGGGATAGAAAAAAATCCTGCTGCCCATGAATATGCACTGCTGAACCAAACAGTAAACAAGGCTGAGGAAAAGGTCTGCTTTATTCAAGGAGATGCTGCACAGGTAATCCGCGACTATCGGTTCTTATTTGACCGAGTGATCACCATGCTGCCTACGCAGCATAAGGTGCTGCTTGAGCCAGCGCTTTCTTCACTTACCCCTGGCGGTGTACTGCACCATTACGCCATGGTAGAACAAAACGATACCAGCACGGTGGCAAGAGAAATACAGACCGCATGCGCAAAAAAGGGGCTTGCCGCAAGCGACATAACCCCTCAACGGTGCGGCCACTGTACGCCCACTACAGACCGCTATTGTTTTACCGTGCAACTCCTGTAAGTGGTACTTAACCTCGCTGACACAACTCAACCAGAACACCACCTGTTGCTTTGGGGTGGAGAAAGGCGATTTGCGCTCCACCCGCTCCAATGCGTGGCTCCTTATCAATAAGCGCGACACCTTTTTCCTTAAGCTCATCAAGTGCTGCATTAATATCTGGCACCTGGAACGCCACATGTTGAAAGCCCTGCCCTTTTTTCTCAATAAATTTTGCAACCGGTCCATCAGGAGCAGTGGACTCCAGCAGCTCGATCTCACTTTCACCAACAGGGAAAAAAGCTGTGGTTACCTTTTGTTCTTCAACGGTTTCTGCCCCTTCAAATTCGAGTCCCAGGACGTCACACCAGAACTTCCTGCCTTCTTCAATACTCTTGACGGCAATACCCAGATGATTGATTTTAGTAATTTCCATACGACCTCCTTTTTTGCTTATCAAATTGCTTCCTAAATAAGAATTTATCTTAAAATTAACCACACTCAAGCCAAACCGCAACCTAAAATTGGTGCTGAGCTCTCACTCTTTTTGCACAAAAAAGATGATTTTCTGCGGTACCTGTCATAACGTAGCGCATACCTACCATCGTCTATAGTGTTCAAGGAGAAAAAATGGCTGTTGCAACTGTTCAAAAAACAACCCTCTATATCTGTATGGCAGTTTCCTTGTTGATCGGCTTTGTTGGGGGAGTCATGTACAGCGCCTATCACATTCCAACCCCATCGCCACAAGTACAAACAGAGCAAAACAAGCAGGAGGAGATAGCCTCGCTTGAATTCAAAACCCAGCAAAACCCCGATGACGTTGGAGCCTGGATTCAGTTGGGCCATGCCTATTTTGATTCCGATCAGTTCCAGAAAGCCATAGCAGCTTACGAAAAGGTGCTCAAACTCACCCCTGGAGATACCAGCGTCATGACAGACCTGGGTATTATGTACCGCCGCGCTCATCAACCAGAACAGGCTATTGCCCTCTTTGACCAGGTTCTTCAACTCGAGCCAGATCATCCCCAGGCGCAATTTAATAAGGGAGTTGTCCTGTTCAATGATGTAAAGGATAAGCAGGCAGCCCTTAGCGAATGGAAGAAGCTGGTCCAGCGTAATCCCCAAGCGCAAACACCATCCGGCAGTCTGGTGAAGGATCTTATCACACAGTTGGAGAGGCAAAATTAAACACCCCTTGAAATACATCATTTTTCTTCATCCTTGACAGTATTTTTCAACCTCTTTATAGTCAAAGGCCTACCTTTGCACAGAGTGAGGAGCAGATGATGTGCATCGGGAAAATCACTACAATCCATATGTCATGCGTTACCAGCACATCAATACAAGTAGAGGGAAAGAACAATGGGTAAGATAACCGGAGCCCAGGCAATTATTCAGTGCCTGAAAGAAGAAGGCGTTGATATAGTTTTTGGCTACCCTGGCGGCGCGGTGCTCGACCTCTATGATGAACTGTGCAAGTCTGACATTAAACACATATTAGTCCGTCATGAACAGGGAGGAGTACACGCAGCAGATGGCTTTGCCCGGGCCAACGGTAAGGTGGGCGTCGCAATCCTGACCTCAGGCCCAGGAGCAACCAATGGGGTAACCGCCATTGCCACTGCGTACTGTGATTCCATCCCATTGGTGGTGCTCACCGGCCAGGTGCCCAGACCGCTGATCGGCAACGACGCCTTTCAGGAGGTTGATACGGTCGGCATTACCCGCCCCTGCACCAAGCACAACTACCTGGTCAGTGATCCTGAGCAGCTGGTGGAGACCCTGCGTGAAGCGTTCTACCTGGCCTCATCAGGACGCCCTGGGCCAGTGCTGGTTGACCTTCCCAAAGATGTTATTGCCTCCTTAGTCAGCTACCCTGAAAAAAAACAAATCACAATGCCGACTTACCAGCCCAACGTGGAGCCCCTTCCCGGGCAGGTGGAACAGGCATGCAAAGCCTTGCTGAAGGCCAAAAAACCAGTCCTGTATGTTGGGGGCGGAGTGATCCTGGCCGATGGCAATCAGGAACTCACAGGGTTTGCACGTAAGCTCAACATCCCGGTGACCATGACACTTATGGGCCTTGGTGCTTTTCCAGGGACCGACCCATTATCCATGGGCATGCTGGGCATGCATGGAACCTATGCCGCAAACATGGCGGTGGCAAAGAGCGATTTACTCATAGCAGTTGGTTCCCGCTTTGATGACCGGGTTACCGGTAAACTGGATGCCTTTGCACCCCTTGCAAAAATTATTCATATTGATATTGACCCCACCTCGATCAGTAAAAATGTGCAAGTGGATATCCCCATTATTGCAGATTGCAAACAGGCCCTGCTGGCTATAAACGAGTGGTTTGAAAAGGCCGGTGATACTGCAGTCCAGGATTGTGTTGCCCATTATCAGCCATGGGTCAATCAGGTTAAAGAGTGGGATACCAGGCATCCACTCACGTATAAAGAGGAAGGCGATATCATCAAGCCACAGTATGTGATTGAAAAGATTCACGAGCTGACCGGTGGCGATGCTATTATCACTACTGAGGTGGGCCAAAACCAGATGTGGGCTGCTCAGTTTTATACATTCAACCAACCTCGACGCCTGCTTACCTCAGGCGGCCTGGGAACCATGGGCTATGGTTTGCCAGCGGCCCTGGGAGCCAAATGTGCCTTTCCGGACAAGCATGTCATCGACATAGCTGGTGATGGCTCCATCCAGATGAATATCCAGGAGCTGGCCACCGCAAAACAGTGGGGCCTGGCGGTTAAGGTCGCTATTTTAAATAACCAGTTTCTGGGCATGGTTCGCCAGTGGCAGGAGCTCTTTTATGATCGCCACTATGCATCAACTCTTATGGACTACACCCCGGATTTTGTTGAGCTTGCCAAGGCCTACGGAGCAGTGGGATTGCGGGCCAAAACAAAAGATGAGGTTGAGCCGGTTATCAAGGAGGCCCTGGAAACCGACAACACGGTGATCATGGATTTTGCCATCAGCCGTGAAGAAGGCGTTTTCCCGATGGTACCTGCTGGTAAGCCCACCACAGAGATGCTGCTTGTATAAGCAGGGCACCAAAAAACACATACCCTCTGCAAATACGATGAAAGAATTCTCAGTTCCAGTCCACCCGGAAGGGTATCCCTTTATCCTGTTCAGTGGTTTTACCACCTTTATCCTTGCCCTCATCGGCCTGCGCATACCGGCACTGCTGGGGCTGCTGTTGACCGGGTTCAGCCTCTATTTTTTCAGAGACCCGTCACGGGTTGCGCCGGAAGAGGAAAACGGCATTATTTGCCCTGCTGACGGGAAAGTTATTCGCGTAAAAGAGACTGAAGACGAGCGGTTTTTAGCTGGAAAGGTGCAAAAAATCTCCATCTTCATGAACGTATTCAACGTCCATGTGAACCGGGTGCCGTTATCTGGTACAGTGGAACGGGTGCAATTCAAGCCTGGCCGTTTTTATGCTGCTGACAAGGATAAGGCGGTGCTCCACAACGAGTATTGCGCGGTCACCGTGGAGACGCCGAGGCAGCAAAAATACTGTGTGGTGCAGATAGCCGGCCTGATTGCTCGTCGAATTGTATGTAAGGTCCAAAAAGGAGATACGCTTGAAGCTGGAAAACGGTACGGCCTGATCCGCTTCGGTTCACGGGTGGATGTCTACCTGCCGCTTACGGCAGAGATACGGGTAAAAGAAGGCGATATTGTCAAGGCTGGAGAGAGTTTATTAGGGATTCTCTCTTGATAAGCTCATGCGCATAACCGGTGGAACCCATCGTGGCCGTAAGCTGACACCGCTAAAAGGTGCTGGAGACATCATCCGCCCCACCAGTGACAGGGTGCGAGAGGCCCTGTTCAATATAGTAGGAGACAGAGTTAACCAGGCCAAGGTGCTGGATATTTTTGCCGGTACCGGTGCCTTTGGTATTGAAGCGCTGAGCAGAGGTGCTGATTTTTCCGTATTTATCGATCAGTCTCGCGCTGCCCAACAGATCATCCGCACCAACTTACTCACCTGTTTTGAAAAACCACGTGCGCTCATCCTCTTAGGTTCTCTCCCCAGCCCTGCACCTTTTTCCAAACTGACTGCCAAACTCCCGGAACACACGGCCTTTGATCTTATCTTTCTTGATCCACCCTATAAAAAAAAACTGGCAGAGCAGACAGTTAAACTGGTAGAACAAACGCAGCTTCTCACCTCTGATACACTGGTCATAGTTGAAGAGCATAGCAGCGTGGCTCTTGCTGACCAACTGGGTGCTCTGCAGCTACGAGACCAAAGGAAATACGGAGAAACAGGAATCTGGATATACAGCAGCCATTACGCCCCTAAATCATGAACACAAACGACTCCAACAATCCCAAGATCGCTATCTATCCCGGCACGTTTGATCCGATCACCAACGGCCATATCGATATCATCAAACGCGGCCTGGAGCTGTTTGATAAGGTCATCGTCACCATTGCAATCAATCCCAAAAAGACGCCGCTCTTTTCGCTCGAAGAGCGTATCCAGCTCATCCAGGACTCTTTTAAAGATGTAAACGGCCGGGTCAGTGTTGATGCAACCGATGGGCTTGTTGTTGATTATGCGGTGCAAGCCAGGGCAACAGCCATCATTCGTGGTCTTCGTGCGGTGTCTGATTTTGATTATGAGTTTCAGCTGGCGCTGATGAACCGCAGGTTAGAGCGAACCATTGAGACGGTATTCTTCATGACCGGATTTCGGTGGATTTACATTAGCTCCACCTCCATTAAGGAGGCGGCACGGTGTGACGGCAAGGTCACCGGATTGGTTCCTGAGCACGTGGAACGCGCACTCAAGGAAAAATACGCCTGATGTCAGCTGCACCTGAATCCAAGCATGAGCAAGAGGTTACCCGACGCTCCCTGTTGCGTACAGCCTTTAGCTGGTCTGTAGCTGCGGTTACTCTGGTACTGGGTTATCCCCTGCTTAAATACACCAAATTCAAGGTTAAGCCCAAACCCAAGTATATTACGGTCAAGGCTCCCCTGCCTCTGAGCGGTTATCATAGCGAGCGGGACTTCATTCTTTTTGGCGATGATCAACAAGCTACAGCTGTCTCCAGGATCTGCACCCATCTGGGCTGCAGACTCAATTTCCTGGAAGATAAGCAGTACATCGAGTGCCCTTGCCATCAATCCAGATTCACCACCACAGGGCAGCGCATAGCCGGACCTGCTGAGCGAGACTTACCCAGCTATACTGTTGAGATCCAAAAAGATGCGTCGGGTAAGGTAACCCAATATGTTGTTGAGTTTGTATGACGCCCCCTTTGCTGACCAGTCTCCATAAGAGATGCAAAGAGCTGTTCATCAAGAACAGGTGGGGCGGACAGTCCCTTATCAGCCTGTACATATCTCTTCTATCAGGTATTGTGTTAGCTCTGCAGTACGATGGTGCAGAGCCTTTTTACTCTACTGCAACCATTGAGTTGATCGTTCCCTATGGCTCATTCTGGCGGGCGCTGCACTACTACTCCAGCCAGTTCTTCTTTCTGCTCCTTTTGGGGCATGTGCTGGCTATCCTGTGGAAAGGGGAAAAGTTGATGACACGTGGAGCCTGGCTGCGACTCTGCACCTCCCTTCCTGCCGCGATTTTGCTGCTCTTTACCGGCTACGTACTCCGAGGAGATGCCACAGGAGAAGCTGCCGGAGCCATTGCAGAAAATATCTGCCTTTCCATTCCGCTGATTGGTGGCGCGGTAAACGATGTACTCTTTGACATAGCTGACAGTGGGCTGAGAAAGGTATACATGCACCACCTGATTGGCCTGGTTGTGCTGGGTGGCTGGGCAGTCTGGCAGCACCTGAAACGCTACCCTGCCCTGTGGCGAAACCATGTAATCCTGACCGTTGTAACCTTGACAACAGCAGCGCTCTTTACCACACCAGAGGAACCGGATCGGATCGGCCTGCTGCACATTGCAGGGCCCTGGTTTTTCCTTGGTTTGCAGGAACTGCTGCGCTTTATGCCGGTCTTTCTTGCCGGGGTAGCAGTCCCCCTGCTCCCGGTGCTCCTGCTCTTTGGATTGCCTGAGCAACCCCAAAAAAGAACATGGTATTTACGGGGGATAGCTCTGTGGCTGGTAGTGTACGTACTTCTTTCTCTTATCAGCTACTGGAGAATTTTCTTCACGTAGCAAAACCATACCCCAGTCCATACGACGCCCACACCTTCCTTTATCCTGCAAAACTCTTGTTACCAAGATAATTTCGTTGTATTTTACTTTGCAACATACAATGAATACTTAACAATGTATTATGCCTGAAAATCTTTCCTGCACTCTCCTTGTTTTTGAAGATGATCCCAA
>PDQK01000032.1 GCA_002746685.1 Desulfobulbus propionicus
AGGCATGGGATACCTCCTTAAGCTAAGATGAGTTGATGAAAAAAATCATCATGCCTCATGCCTGAAAGAAAAAATAGAAGTACTTTATGAGGCGCTTACATAGGAGAAGTCCACCACCTTTACTGGCTTTCACGCGCGCATCACCAAAGGCTATAACGACCGCTTCCTGGTCAGCAGGTACGGAGACCATGCCGCTACCAAGCCAAACAAGTGCCAGCACCACCATCAAGGCGATAATGAAGCGCAAGGCTGATCGCATGGATCGAGCCAGCGCTTGATCTTGTACATGTGTCTGTTGCTGCACATTGTGGTTCTCGCTCACTTGCTTTCCCCCGGTGTATTTACAAGTGCTTCAAATGGAGCCGCATTTGCGCGAATAACGATACGCGTTTTAGTGCCAACAATACTTTCCAAGCTATCCAGACTACGCTTGAATCGGTACAGCTCCGGGTCTTCGCGATGCGCGTCAGCGTAGATTTTGTTGGCTTCTTCTGTAGCCTTAGCCTTAATACTTGCGGCTTTTTCTTCAGCCTTGGCCTTTATGGTTCGGGCTTGACTTTTCGTCTTCGAGCGAATCTGACCCGCTTTGGCTTTGCCTACGGCGAGAATACGCTCTGCCAGCACTTCGCGTTCTTTGATCATGGCCTTAATGGTGCTGCCAATGGTCTTTTTTGGCACCTGCATACGTTCTAAATGAACAGCAAGCAGCTCGATACCGTATTTTTCTAATAAGCCACGCCGGGCACTTGCTGTAATCTGTTCTTCAAAGCTGACCAGCTGCGTAGCCTGCTCCTGAACATTGACAAATTGTTTCAGCTGAAAATTCCCTGCAATTTCCTGCATTTTGGACTGCATAATTTTGCGTAAGCGGTCGGCAGCCTGCAGATGGTTATTAAGTAAACTGCGGAGAAAGGTCACTACAACCTCCTCCTGGCGAGGGACACGCCACACACAAAAAACCTCCATGGTCAATGTCGATACAGCATCTCCATCTGCAATAGGTGTATTGATAAAACCAGATGACGTTGAGTGCAGGCGGTTGTCAATACGAATCGTACGCTCGATGGGAGCTGGCCAGCGCCAGCCAATACCATTCTCTACAAGAACACGTGTGGGATGCCCGAAACGGGTGACAACAAGGCTATGATCGGGAGTGATAGTAACAATACATGCGGCTGCGATTGCAAGAAGCAAAAGGATGAAGGCAAGCCACAGTCGAGGCAAACGAAGATATTTCATGTCTGATTCCTTTTTTGGTGTTATTGCCCGTGCAAATGCTCGCGCAGATCCACAACAAATCCTTGGTTAGCCCTGATATCGGGGTCAACAATAATGAGATTTTTATTCGTGAACGTCTTTTCATAAACTTGAAGGGAACGTTCGAATGTAAAGACTTCACGTTGACGTTTAACAGCCTGGCGCTCAGCAAGAAAAGCAACTTGCTCGGCTCTTGCCAAAGCTATGGTGTTGAAGGCATCGGCTTCAGCCTGATCAAGCACTTGAGATGCCGTTATCTGCGCTGTGGCGTGTTCCTTTTCTGCTTTGGCCCGTTCGATATCAACCAGAGCAACGCTTTCTTTTTCTGCACCATGCACACGATGAAAGGTAGGCGCAGTCTTGATAGGAGGATGTACCGCTTCAAAAATGACATCCACGATATCTATACCTGAATGAAGCTCATCCAGACTTGCCTGAACGGATGCATGGCAGGCTTTTGAAAACTCGGAAAAGTCCGCAAAGAGCAAATCCTCGGCAGTCCGACTATTAAAGAGTTCGATCAACTCTCGCCGACCAATTCTGGCAATAAGACTACCTGGATCGTCCAGATAATAAACGGCTTGAAGCGCTGAAGTCGGATCAAACCCAATACGATATGTAATGACCACATCCGCGTGATAGAGCTCGTAAGGTCGTTGCGAGTCATAGGTATCGCCATCACTACTGGTTAGTCGGGGATGATTGGCAATCATCAGGAAAAGCTCTTCACCGTGACTTTTGGACCAAATTCTGTCATTGCTCCTGTTTGAAGGTGCATCAATGTCTGTGATAACATCAGCTACAAATAAATTATCGGCTGCATTAAGGCGTACTCCCTCGATTTTTCCGTAACTCAAACGGCGGACGGAGCCAAAAGGCCAGGGAAGATGCACATGCAGGCCCGGTTCCATAAGCTCTTTCGAGACATGTCCCATGCGCTGATAGATTCCACGTTCTTCCACACGTAACGTCGTAATTGCACTCAAAAGCCATGTGGCAATGGCAAATATCATGAGCAACCACATGCTACTGCGGCGAATGAATTGGACTGCCCAGGATTGACTGATGTCGATGCCGAATTGATCTTGCAGGCGATCGCCGAACGAATCGTCTGGCTGGCCACCACCAATCAGTACCAGGAGGAATGAATCATTAAGCCGATCTGCAGAACGTTTTGGTAGAAACGGCGACAGAAATGCCCGGATAATCCATTCTGATGCCAGCAAGATGTGCATAAAAGCCAGTAAACGCATTACCCAGACACTGATCGACGCATCGCCAACCACAATATCGGCAGGAAGGGAAAGACTCTGTACAGCCGTCCCTATTCCAATGACGAGAAATGAAAACATCGCAAACCGCATAAAGCGTGCTTGCCGGGAACATGTTTTACTGGGATGACTAGCCAGCACATTGCTGAGAATTAAGGATGGGAATGACAATAAACCGACAAGGCCAAACCAAATCAAGATATGCTGATCATGTACCTTTGGCCAGGCCAACAACCAGGAAGCGATCGATCCGCTGGCACCCACTAAAACAAGAACAGCTTGAAACCAATGACTTTTCTTCTTATAGATGTTTTGCAGTTTACTCAGCCGCTTCTGAGTGGAAGACGCTTCGTCAGTTTCACCCTCTGCTTCTTCCGAAGCTTCATTTTCATACCGGCGCTCTTGTGACCAGGCGATTGCCTGCGGTCCCCAAGCGGCAACAAAGAGCCACGCCAATGCTGCACACGCCATCAACGGTGCTTCCCAAGGCCTGCCTGTCGTGTCGTAAAGGATAATGGCGGCGGTCAATCCAATGATTGCGCCACCAATCACGAATATCCAAGCCAGTCGAATCCATCCTTTTGGGAGAGATGCCATAATCAGCACTCCTTATCATGTGGTATGGTTGCGATACTCAACAGGAATCCTGCAAGCAGACCAGCAACAATCTCTTGAAACTCCATAGAATTCCCTCAATATATAGGTGCACATCCCGACGTTGACGGGATTACTTCTTGTTTCGCGAGCACCATAATAAACGATGGGTTAAAAATGGGTTAAGGTAAGTTAAAAAAGTTTGACAGAATAAAAAATGTACTTAACAACGAACTTCAGCCAGCTTTAGGAGGTGCTGAGGCATCGGCGGTGTGCACATGGCAACATACGCCAGGCAGGCCACATTGATTCGTGCTCACACTTCGACTCTTTGATTCCAGGGCAATAGTTCAATTCAGCCGGAACAACCATCGTGGTTGGAGACAAATGCTTTTTGGCCCATGCAGTCAATTCATCCTCAGTAAAACCGCGATAACCCGGCTCATCCGCATTTTTTGAGGATGGCCCTCTGAAGACAGAGAGATTGCAGCAAAAAAAGAGTCTTTCCTGTAGCGCCTCATCCACAGACACCATCACTTCTTGTACCGCCCCAATATGTGTCATCAATGACGACCAATTTACGCAACGGTTGTCCGTCATCTCTTTCTTTCATGGTTTGCTGGAGTTTATGCTTCAAGCCGAGTGCGGTATTGACTGAAACACCGAGAATGGGAGCCTCGTTTAAAGAAGAAATTCCGTCTCTGGATTAGGTAATACAATATATTGCAAGAAACCAGACGGTAAGTGGAAGTTTGGTTGAGGAAAAGATGGTCCCCGTTGTCAAGGAGGTTTACGTGCAGGAATGATTGCCCTGTAGGACTTTGCGTAAACCAATGTGGCAGTGACCAGTGGGAACGCAATCTGGGCATTCAAATCCATTGGGCCAACGGAATTTGCACAGGGCCTGGTAACAATTGGCTTCGTCACCGTATTGAGCGAGAAAATCTGTCAACCTTAAACCTTTTTGGAACTGAATTGCATTCTTTACCAGGATAAAATCCATGGAAAAAATGCTCTAAAACCGTCCTTAACAGATAGTAACAATTGAAAGTACGATGCAAAAATACTGATATTCACCTGTCTGAAAAACGCACTCAGCAGGTGAAATCATCAAATGCTTCGTTCTCGAAAAATCTGGCGAAGAATTGTAAACCTCTCACTCAGGCCTGGCCTCGGTGGACCAGTGTAGAAACCGGTTCAGCAAATCGGCTGACATGAGAAGGCGTACTCAAAAAGAACAGTAAACGTAGCTGTTCACGGGGACTTCATCTTTGCACGATCACTCTTTCCCGCATCCTCTTGTAGAGCGAAAAAGAGTGCTTGCACAAATCTAAAGTACCCGTGATTGGCTACCAATTTAATTATAAGGTAATTACAACATGGTACCACGATATCGGGCTACCTGGACAAAAAAGAAAGAGCGTATCCAGAGAAACAGCACAATGAAAAACACAAAAAGTGTTTAGCTTCAACACGTTACGTTTGACACCAGGAGTTTGGCGGCTGTATCAAACCCAAGAGGAACCAAGTCTCCGTCTTCAATCCGTACTTGAATCACCCCGGCCTCAGGCTGAAACTGTTCAATCACAATACCGGCCCCTGGTATCAGGCCTTTGGATCCAACAAAGAGAAGAAAATCCTTGTTTTCGTCCATAATACGATCAATCAGGTAACGGTTTCCTGTACAACATTCAGAAAGTCTGATAAATGGGGAAGCCTTCAGGTTTTCCTCTTCACGTGGGATAGGATCACCGTGGGGATCAGCCTCGGGATAGCCGAGTAATTTATCGATACCTTCAAGCACTCGATCGGAAATAACGTGCTCCATTCGTTCCGCTTCATCATGAACTTCCGACCAGTCAAGCCCGATGACCTGCACTAAAAAGGTTTCAATCAAGCGGTGCCGACGAACAATTTTGACCGCCTCATTAAGCCCCAAGGTGGTTAGTGCGCAACCATTGTAAGCCTCATACACAAGCAATTTTTCCTCTGCGAGCTTCTTCACCATTACAGTGACCGTCCCATGGGTCAAGCCCATTGCTTCTGCCAAAGCACTGGTACTGATCAGCCTCTGCGCACTCATCTCCTCCAGTTTATAGATAGTGCTTAAATAGTCCTCTTTTGTCGATGATAGCATAAGCTCAAACGTTGTTAAATAACAAGACTTTATTCGCATAGTTATTATAGCGACAAAGAGGCCAGTTGTCATGCAGTTTTTACCTGAAGCATCGCGCCAATCGTTTCATAAAAAATATACCGAACCGCAGCGCTTTGCTCGAGATTAATTCGGTACTGCAGCACCCTTTATATTCGGCTGAGTGTGTGCTTCACGCAGGCGACGACGCTGAATTTGCAAATCAATCAAGGTGCCCACCCAGGCAATGACAAATAACAGGGAGGCCACAACAACCATAGCACCGGCGGCCGAGCAGGCGAGCCAGACGCTCAGGTGGTACCCAAGCAGGGAACTGAGGAAAGCATGCAACACGACCAGCAGCATACGAGGAAACATCCGGTCAGATAGCTGTGCGGCGAACATCGGTGGGACAATCAACATGGCTACCACCAGGATCGCACCGACTGCCTCAAAAGCGGCAACAATCACTATGGAAAGCACCCCCATAAGGCCGTAATGCCAGACACCAGTTCTGAAACCAAGAGATTTTGCCAGCCCCTGGTCAAAGGATGTTAACAGCAACTCTTTGTAAAAGAAGGTGATCAGAATTATCACAACCAGGAGAACCGCTCCCATCCGCAATACTGAAGGAGGCCCTAGTTCGATGCCTCCCACGATCAGATGGGGTTCCAGTGAGACAAAAACGATCTCACCATAAAGTAAGCAGTCGGCATCGATGTGAAAGCTGCCATGGGTTTCCAAATTTGACATCATTGCAACGCCAATGGCAAACAAGATGGTAAACGAGATGCAGATGGCGGCGTCAGGCTTGACCCGTGATTGCTTGTGAATAAACTCTATGAAAGCTACAGTCAGAAGCCCTGCTCCAAGTGCACCGGAGAAGATTACTGGCGTACTTGCGTGCCTGAACAGAATAAAGGCGACAATCAGGCCTGGCAGAACGCTGTGACTGATTGCGTCGCCGACCAGCGCCATGCGGCGAAGTAACAGGTAGATGCCGACCAGGCCGCAGGCCGCAGTGACAAAAAATCCCATGGACACGATCCATGTCGAGGTCGAAAAATCAATCATCCATGGATCTATGATATGTTTTTGCCAGCTAAATGCTGGTATCAGTTGATTCATCATTATAAGGTCTCCTTACCAAAGCCGATTACGGTATTGGCTCTGGTAGCTGCGAAGGCCCCTGCAGGATTGAGCTGATGAATATCGCGAAGACTTGGAATCAGCTTACCGTGTGGATCCTTACGGGCGTAGTTAAGGCAACGTTCAAGGCGGCGTACAACCTCTTCACCAAGGACGTGCTCAACCTTTTCGGCATCGTCATGGACATGGTCGTCTGCGACCTGGGCTTCATTGGTCAGATAAAGTTCCCACAGCCGGTGGTTGCGGACGATTTCACAGGCACGCTGCCATCCTTCAGGAGTGAACGCAGCAACATCGTTGCGCAAGGTAAGATAACCCAATTTCTCCAGCTCTTTCCACTGCTGGGTGGCTGTTTCAATTGGCTCTCCGCGGTGCTGGCTGAATTCATACAGAGTGATAGACTCCTCTTGAAAGTCTCCGTTTTCAAGCACATGATAGAGTGCCTTAAGCGTGTTTTCACATCGGATTCGTGCTGAGCGCGACCGTTGACGCCACCAGCGGGAAACTATCCCATGGCGGGGACCAAAGAAGAGAGCGGCCATGAAAACCAACCCGGCGGCGATGACCATAAATGGGCCGGTCGGCAGATTGCGCCCTACAAAAGATAAAAAAGAGCCTATCGATCCTGTCGCCAGCCCAAAGCCTGCGGAAAGGATCAACATCCAGCCAAACCGGTCGGTAAGCAGGAAAGCTGCCGCTGCCGGAATAACTAACATTGCAGAGACAAGCACCACACCCACCGCCTGCAAAGCAGAAACGATAGCGAAGGCGAGCAGCAACATCAGACTGTAATGAAACACCTGTACCGGCAGCCCGTAGGCTTGAGCAAATCCGGGGTCGAAACTGGATATTTTATATTCTTTGTAAAAAACAAGAATGGTGATAAGCGTGACAAAAGTGACGATACCAAGGAGAATGATATCGCCCTGGCCCAAGGCGGCAGCCTGGCCGAACATAAACTTGTCCAACCCGCTTTTGTTCCCTCCCGGCACGTTCTGAATCATGGTAAACAGACAAATCCCCATGCCGAAAAAAGAGGCGAGCACAAAGCCCAATGCAGCATCTTCTTTGTGTTTGGTGGTACTACGGATCAACTGAACGGTGGCTGTTCCCAACAAACCAACCAGAACCGCACCGATGAAAATTGCAACCGGGTTTTTTTCCATATTCCAGAGAAATCCCAGAGCGACACCGGGGAGGACAGCGTGCGACAGTGCATCACCCATTAGCGACAGCTTACGCACCACAAGAAAAACGCCCATCAGTCCGCAGCAGATACCGAGCAATATTGAGCCCAACAAGGCATAGCGCAGAGAAGGATCCTGAAAGGTAAAGAATCGCACCGCGCGATCTATCAGGTTAGTTTCTGTGATATCACTGATCCTGGCCGCCTCAACCGGCCCTACAAAAGCCAGTAGACCGATCGCCACCATCAGTAACAGTGTGGAATAACGGCACTTCATACCTTTTGCTCCTTAATTGAATGCGCCACATCCGACAGGATCGTCAAACGCCCCCCATAGGTAGCCTGCAAAATCTCTTCAGTAAAGACCTCTTCGGTCGGACCAAATGCGACCAAACGCATGTTAATCAGCATCAGGATGTCGAAGTAGTTTTTCGCTGTCGCCAGGTCGTGATGAACCACCAGCAATGTTTTGCCGCGAGCGACCAGTTTCTGCATGATTTCAATGATAGCCGCTTCGGTTGCCGCATCGACACCGACAAAAGGCTCGTCCATTAAATACAGGTCACTTTCCTGCGCAAGGGCACGTGCCAGAAACACCCTCTGCTGCTGACCGCCGGAAAGGTTCCCGATCTGACGATTAGCAAAGGGTAACATCTTGACCTTTTCAAGACATTCCCGGGCGATATCCTTGTCCCGTTTGGTGGGGCGCTGGGCCAACTTGAGGTTGCCGTAACGTCCCATCAGCACGACGTCCATCACGCTGACCGGGAAATCCCAATCCACCGATTCCCGTTGGGGCACATAGCCCACCCTATGGCAGTTTTCCTTGTAACTCTTACCAAAAATCTTAACCCACCCGGCAGAAACGGGAAGCAATCCCATTATCGCTTTGATCAGCGTTGATTTACCGGCACCGTTAGGGCCAACAATACCGACTAACCGGCCCTCGGGTATCTCCATGTCGATACCGTAGAGTACCGGTTTTTTATGGTAAGCGACGGTGAGGTAGTGAAGCTCAAGGGGCGACACGCCCCCCTGCGTTTCTGCAGACATATACATATGTTCTCCTTACAATCAAAATACTAAACAACGACCCCGAACCTGAACAGGTTCGGGGTCTTACTGCAAAAGCTTACTTAAGTGCATTAACGATGGTTGTCAGGTTATACTTAACCATTCCTTCATAGGTGCCGGTATCTATACCGTCATGCATTTCTCCAGGTGCTCCCATAGCATCAGAGAACAACTCACCACCGATCTCTACACCGGCGTCAGCTGCCACCCGTTTGATTGCTGCCGGGTTGACGCTACTTTCAACAAAGATCGCCTTAACTTTCTGTTTCTTGATAAAATCAACCAGACTGGCTACATCTGCCAGAGCCGCCTCGGAAACAGTCGAAACGCCTTGCAGACCAATTACCTGGAACCCATACTGTCGACCGAAGTAGTTGTAGGCGTCGTGGCTGGTAACCAGAATTCGAGCCTCTTCAGGCAGCTCCCTGGCCTTTTTTAAACACCACTGATGCAAGTCGCTCATCCGCTTCATCAGGGCAGTGCCGTTTGCTTCGTAGATCGCTTTCCCTGCAGGGTCGGCCTCGCTCAATCCTTTCACAATTATTGGTACGCCCATTTTCCATAAGGTCACATCGAACCAAACGTGTGGATCCCAGTGGCCTTCGAATTCTTCTGGCTCAAGCAGTTGATCCTTGGGAATAGCCTCGGTCACAGGGTAGGCGATTACGCCGCGTCGCGCCAGCTTGAGAAACAGATCTGCCATGCGTCCCTCAAGCATCAGACCCGAGTAGAAGATGATATCAGCTTTACTCAGGCGGGCTGCATCGGCCGCAGTCGGCTTGTACAGATGAGGGTCAACACCCGGCCCCATCAATTGGCCCACGTCAACTCGCTCAGCGCCGATCTGTTTAACCAGGTCGGCAATCTGGCCGATGGTCGTTTCGATCTTCAGTTTTTTTTCTTCTGCCTGCACGTTAGTGATCAATGCCAACGTAATCACCACTGCCATCAAAAGGACTGTCCCACGTTTTAGAATCATTGTTTTCCTCATTCTTAAAACTTTTTGTTTATTGATATAATTTTCGATGCGAATAAGCCCGAAAATCGCCTTTGAACACCATCAAAAATCATTTTGGCCGAGATCGTATCACAATTTGGCGAATCAAAAAAGTATTTTCTAGGCAGTTTAATATTTTTTCTGCAACCTAAACCTAGGTTCATTATTATCTATCAAAACCGCAAAGGGGGGGGCATGGTTATTGGTCTCTCTGGGACCTGGTTTTCCATGGCACAATATGACTTATCTGGCCAAATTTTATTGAAGCCAGAGTCATGCTAACAAAGAGTGCCTATTCCAAGGAAAAGCAAACAATGCTTTTAGAGCAATGCGGATACCAAAAGGAAAAAGAAACGACGTATGGAGTAATTTGGCAGAGAGAACTTGTTGAGTTAACGATTCGGGAAAAGTTGGCCATTTTAGAAAAATGGTGGTCTATGCGTAAAAAAGGAGAGGTTGTGCGCCTCAAATACCACAGTATACGAGAGATGATGCCGCCTGCAATATTTGGTACGACTCAGACCACTTTGACGTTGTGCTTCTACGTGGGCTTTCCAGGGGCTTCCCATGATCGAATCATGGGCTTGTGGCGCATCAGGCATGGGATACCTCCTTATGCCAAGGTCAGTTGATGAAAAAAAATCATCATGCCTCATGCCTGAGAGAAAAAAGACCAATACAGCGCTTTGTTCAGGCCGGACAGCCCGAATTCGCGGATTTCAGTGTCCGAAATCAGATGAACCCGGTGCTCGGATTCCTCGGGAACCGTCCGATTTCAATGGAATAACAGAGAGAAAGACACTGGCATCTTTTCCAGATAGCAATCCCTGCCAGAGGGTATTCAACTAACCAGTTTATAGTATTTTAAAAGTACCAAGTTCTTTGTGCTGTGAGATATGGTGAAACACGTTTCAGGTTAAATGTGCAGTGTTGGTATTAACTGCAGAGATTTCATTTTTTATGCAGGGCGAGCATGAAAAAATGCAACTACACTGCATGAATGAACAAGCAGCTTAGAAATGGAGTGGTATTGAGTTTGCCCTAAAAGAGGACAAAATGCCTCTTGTCTTCTGAGAAGGCAAGGTGCTGCCCCCTTCTTTTTCATTAAAAATAATCGTTGTTGACGGCTGTCTAATTGGCGCTCTTTGACCTCTGGGTATTTCTATACCAGCATATCTTTTCAGCATCCAATCCAACAGCGCAAAACAATAACCACGTGACCAAGAGTAATCACCCCAATAGGTTTTCTTTTTCAAACCACGAAACGTATTGAATATACAAATCGCTGTCCGCCCCAAGGGGTGATTTTCTAAAACGAAATACATTATGTTGCTTGATATTTAAAAAACCCTCCAATCCTTATGCCTCACCATCGAGTGAGCCAAGTCGGCGCAACCTTGCCTTGAGTACCTTACTCCTCATTTCCTGTCATAAAAACAAGAACATTTGTAAAGCGTAAGGCTGATGGGTTTCGGGTTTCTCCGCGTTAGTTCCAAGACCATTGCACTTACGGAAAGAAGGAAGGCGAAGCTATACTAAAACCGCTATGCCGGGTGGATCTGCTTCAGAGACGCGTAGCCTTCTCACCCCTTTGCTGCTTCCTTTGCGGCAATCTCTCGCTCGGCGATTAAATCCTCCAGTCGCTCCTTCTCGATCACCAGATCCTCCAGTGTCAACGACGCAGGATCAGTACATGCAGCCATCGGGACATTGATACCCTGCTGGCGCAACCAGCCATCCACCCTACTCTGATTCTTCTTGTACACGTAGAACCCCATGGTAGCGACCCCAATGCCGACCGCAAATCCCGTCATATGATCTACACTTATTCTCATTCGTTACTCCTTTTTATCTATTTTTGAATCGTAGTGGGATACCATTCGGCATCCATCCCATTCCTTCAAGTTCTTCTCCATGAACACGTGCCACGTGACGCATGTCGCCCAACATGTCGTGTCCTCCAATTTCCGCTAACACCAAGTCGGTAAATCCGCGCGCCAGCATCAACAGCCAGCCACCTTCTCGCCCTTCTACGTCCGAGGAAACAGCTATCTCATAGTGTGGCACCCCATCGAAGCTTCCAGCCTGGACAGGCCGCACAATAATACCAGCCTGCCTCCCTTGCAGGAGATTTCGACCGATGAACGTCGCCGCCCACGTCATTGAGGTAGCCCACAGTAAATTGCCCCGCAGGAAAGCCGTTACCAGATATCCCAGGGACAGTACCCCAGGGTCGAAGTATCCCTGCTCCCGGATATCCCGCCAGCCGTGATGTACTACAGCGGCAGCCGTGCCCATACCGGCCAGTCTTTCCCAGCGTGCCACCATCCCTCCTTGCTGCCCGGTCATACGCATTCCGACAGCAACCATGAGCATAGCGCCAGCAACCCACGCACTGGCTTGTATAGGTTCATGCCTGACTTGCTTCCTCACGAACACGGGCTCCGCACCGGCATCAAGCCCGAATGCCAGCGCCACGCGCAGCGTCACTTCCTCTGCATGCAGACACAACGGATCAAACCGCGCCATTACAGAACGCGACACCTGCGTATACGTAATCTCCACCAGCCCTTCATGGCCCTTGACGGTGTCCAGCAATCGATCCGGATCGCGCAACGGCCTCGACAGTCGCAACCGTAACCGCCCCGGCAACTGGTGCACAATCACAAGACTCAGCACCGATGGCATCAAACGTCCTCCATGTTATGGACCAGTAACCGCGATGAGTTAAGCACTACCGCAACGGTACAGCTATTATGCAGGACTGCTCCCCAGAATACCGGCAGCACGCCGATGGAAGCAAGCATGATGCCGAGGGTATTGACGCCGACGGCAGTAATAAAGTTTTGCCGGACGATATTCATAGTTTTCTGCGAGAGCTCAATAACCGATGGGATCATCAGTGAGTTATCGCCAGTGATAGTGATATCGGCAGCCTCCATGGCGATATCGGTACGAGTATTGCCCATGGCAATGCCGACATCGGCATATGCCAGAGCAGGGGCATCGTTGACACCATCACCGACCATCACCACCGAAGTACCTTTTGATTGCAGTCGAAGGACGTTCTCAGCCTTCTCATCAGGCATAACCTCGGCATGATAACGATCCATGCCCATTCGCGAGGCAACGATTTCCGCATGCTGTTCCACATCACCGGTAAGCAAAATAATATCGTCCATACCGTGAATGCGCAATCGATTGAGGGCCTTTTTCATATCCTCACGGAGTACATCCTGAACACCGATGATTCCCATCAATTTTTTACCGCGGGCAATGTAGATGACATTTTCCCCCTGCCGAGCGATACGTTTTGCCTGATCTTCGACTGCGGCAAGATTGATCTTATTTTCCACCATGAACCGGCGGCTCCCCACTCTGATAACGCTTCGGCGTATCTTGGTGGTCACCCCCCGCGAGGTGATTATTTCATTGTTGGTATGCCTGGGAAGCTGCCAGCCTGTTCGACGCACTCGCTCAATAATCGCCACGGCCATCGGATGGTTGCTGGTCTCCTCTGCAGCGGCGGCCATGCAAAGCAACTCCTTTTCACCCATTTCCTGATCCGAGCAAATCACAGAACTTACCACCGGCCGCCCCACAGTGAGAGTTCCGGTTTTGTCAAATATCATGGTATTAATATCAGCCAGAGCCTCTATATAATTGCTTCCCTTGATCAGCACGCCACTGCGGGCAGCGGTGCAGATTGAAGCGGACAATGCCGTTGCCGTAGACAAACGCACTCCGCAGGAATAATCAATGATCAACATATTGAGGGCGCGACTGACTTGGCCAGTCATAAAATAGACCAGCACTGCCAAAGCAAAGTTTATAGGTATCAACTGGGCAGAGAAGCGGTCGGCATTGGACTGGATTGCCGCCTTTTTATGGGCGGCCTCTTCCACCAAGTTGATGATTCTGGCAATGGCGGTACTGTCTCCTACTCGCCTCGCTTCAACCACCAGCCGTCCGGATTTGACCACCGTCCCGGCAAAGACCTCGTCGCGCTTGTTTTTATTGACTGGAAGATATTCCCCGGTGATGGAGGCCTGGTCTATTGCTGCCTCCCCGGAAATTACCACACCGTCAACACTGATTTTCTCGCCGGTTCTGGCAATGACATGATCCCCTTGTTGCAGCTCGGAAAGAGCAACACGCTCCTCATGATTCTTAGCATCAAGTCTCCAGACAAATTCTTCACCCACTGATAACATCTCGCGGATCGCGTTCCTGGTGCGATCCATGGTGTAGGCAGTAAGCAACTCGGCAACATCTGCAAGGAGAATAATGGTCAAAGCTGAAACAGCCTGCCCCGAAGCAACGCTTGCCACGATTGCGCTGGCGCTGAGAGTATCGGCATTGGGTCTCTTCTGTACCACTAAAGATCTCAGGCCGCTGCAGAAAATCGGCCAGGCGAGCCCCATGGCGGTTATGGCCGGCATTGAGAGAAATCTCCCGATAAAGCTCTGGGGCGTCGGGCTGGGTCGCAACCAAGCAAATAACAACGAAAAGGATGTCCCCGCAATCCGCTGCCATCTGACACCAAGTGGCTCCTCCTGTAGTCGTCGCTCCTGAAGGGTCATTGCATTTCGTTCGGCCCGCTCTTCTTTGAAAGCACTCAACGACCAGGAGCCAAGTACGGTGGTTACTCGCTCAAGGATTTCATCTGAACTGGCTTCTTTACCATTGTAGGTGATGAGAACGGTTCTGCTGATGGTAGAGAGTTCCACAGAGTTTACTGCCACACCATCTGCCAACTCCTGGATAATCTGCTCGGAAAATTCTTTCAAATATCCAAGTCCACGGCAGTAAATCCTGATCCGTCCTTTCAGAGAGTGGCGGATCTCGCAATTCATCAAAGGTACTTTTTTAACCGAGATCATCTATAGGAAGCCTCCTGTCGGTGTCGAGCCAATGTTTTTTAGGGAGATTCCCATCAAACCATCGAGTAAGACGTGCTAACATTTCTTCGGGACCGAGTCCTGCCAACTGTGATAGGCTTTCCCTATTGGCAACAACAGCCTTGTAACAGGAGAAAACAAAATCACAGATTTCCTGCTCTGAAAGGAGGGTTCGATCATACTCCATCAATAGGCTGCCCCTCACATGGCTTACGGAAACTGTTTTTATTCCTTCAGGAGACTCAAGCAATTTTCGAGCAATTTCAACAAATTCAAGATGCTGTTTTCCCAGCCGTTTAAGAAACGGCAGATAAAATCTGATTCTCCCTGGACAGCTGTGAAGCACTTTTGGCTTTGCCAGCACTTGCAACCCAAGGAGCTTCACCCCTCTCCCCCTACCTTTCGAAAGGAGAGCAGGTTTATGGCCCACCAGATCAACGTGATTCCGCCTGGGAGAGACTGCCATCGATCAACAAAAAGCTTTCTACCACCAAGAATCAGCAGGGTCACGCTGACCAAGGAGGGAAGATCAACCAACCCTCTGGATTCATCATATATCACATGATTGACATTTTTTGCCAGCCGCAAAAACTCTCTTGAAAAAAAAGCTTGCTTTGGCCTGTCAAGTTCCTCCTCAAGACCAAGCAGCCGTGCAATGGCAGCAAAGAGGAGATCGGGAGGAATCACAGTGGGTTCAAACCGAACCACCAAACTGCCGGTTACCCTGCTGTGCTTAACCTCTTTTATTCCACTCAAGCTTGCCAATTGATCAAGAGCTGGTCGCATGGCCTCATGATGATCTTTGAGGCTGGGTATAATAAAGCGGATTCTTCCCGGAAGTACGTGATGAACCTGGAGGGGACCGGTATGCAGCATGGGCATTCCCTGCAATTCTTTATTCTGCTTCTTACCCACGACAATAGCCGCGATCAATACACTGGTAAGCAGGTGCATATCCTTCTCTCCTTTTAGTGGTTAAGACCGTACTCTGACATGATAGTATCGAAGTAACATCCTTTTGCGGCCTTACAGGTAGGACTTTTCCATGACGGTCAAATGTAATTTCCCCCCCTGAAATAGTCAATACTAAGTAACATTCGACTTCACCCAATGTCTTCAGCATTCTTTTGTGTATCTTTTCTTGGTTCTGTTTTCTTTTCTGTCATAAAAAACCATGGCAAGAGACACAAACGACACCTCTAAAAACAAATAAGCCGCTTATCCCGGTATTACTGGGGTAAGCGGCTTATTGTTCTTTGGTGCCGGAGGTCGGAGTCGAACCGACACGGAGTTGCCTCCGCTGGATTTTGAGTCCAGTGCGTCTACCAGTTTCACCACTCCGGCAAAATGTGGCCGTATTATTTACTGCAAATACCTTTTTAGTGTCAAGATTAAACTGCTGCTTTACGTCTGAAGGTGCTTGCACAGCGTTACATCAACCCACTGGCATAACGAATGGCGGTCAAGTAGTACTCATTCACCTGTTCGGGGGTAATACCCTTTTGGGCAAAAAAAGAAGCCAACTTATCCTGCTGATTACGCTCATAATATTTAACAATGGAAAGATAGGGCGCATAGGGTCCGCTTCCAGCAATGAGCGCTTCTTTAACAAGTTGGCTCACGGGTAGTTTCTTCATAATCTCAGCCATCTTTAAATCAAGCATTGCATCGAGCAAGGAGAACAGGCCAAGCATGAACAGTTCAGAAGCGTCTATCTTTTTTGATGTACTCTGCTCGCCAAGGAGCTCACAAAATTTGGCTCGAACCAGTCCCAAACGAATTAATTCACCCGGTTTTTCACTGGCCATTTCAGAGATAATAACGAGCATCACAAAATGGCGCAGCTCTTTCTCTCCTAAAAAGGCAATTGCGTGCTTGATGCTGGAAATTTCCTGCAAACGATAAAAATAGGAAGAATTCAGAAACCGTAGTAGTTTATAACTAACAGAAATATCGTTTGAAATAATTTTATGTAATGCTTCGACGGTGGTATTCTTCTTCGCTACCTCAGCAAGTAAACGCAATTGCGTTATCTGGGTGGTTGTTAACTCCTGGATTGTAATCTGCTCTGGTTTGGAAAAAAAATACCCCTGAAAATAGACAAATCCCCTTTTTGCCGCCTCCTCAAACTCTGCCGAGGTTTCCACTTTTTCTGCAAGCAGTTTCACCTTGTAGCGCTCAAGTAGCCTAAGTGTTCGCTCAATCATACGTATCGGCGTAAGGCGAAAATCAATCTTAACGATATTTGCCAGCTCTAACAATGGCACAGACTGCTTGTCGTAAATAAAATCATCCAATGCGATGGTATAGCCCTTATCACGCAGGCGTTGGCATGCTTGAATCACTTTCCGGCTTGGTTCGACATTTTCCAGCACCTCAACTACGATAGATTCTTTAGAAAAAGATTCGGGTAATCGTTTTTCAAGGAGATCCTGGGTGAAATTAACAAAGCACGGTTTATAACTGGAGATATCGTTGATATCACGGGTAAGAAAAGTACTGGTCAACACGCTTGTCGTAGCTCTGCTCCCACTTACCTGATCCATGGCAGAATTTTTCGCCCCCCGATACAACAACTCATAGCCATGTACTTTTCGATGTACATTAAATATAGGTTGTCGTGCGATGTATTGTTCCATGGTCTAAGAGGAGGAATTCTGTTTCTGCCAGAGCCGTTTTTCAGGAGTTTTTTTTTGCTCGCGCAGCATGTTAAAAAAATGGGTCTGAATAAACTTTACCGTTTCTGCTTCAATAAGTGAAAATTGGAGCGCTGTGATCTCTTCATCTTGACGGACTACCATGCCAGTGGCTTCAATCGTTCCCACGTCCTGCCCCAAATCGATACTGACCAGGACCTTTTCCTCAACATTCAGCGGTACTGTCGGTTCTCGAAGCGCACATCCTATGGTGGAGATATTGTCCAGGCCAGCCTCACCATCTTCGTAGGCGGTTTTATATGTCACCGAGAGGGTATCACAGGTAAATCGGAACGCCTGTCGCTTTGATTTTTTTGCTCTTATCAATGCTTCCCATAAAATAAAAGAGAATAAATGACTGCTTGTACCACACGCTGTATACTAACGATGTTATCTTCTTAAGCGCAAGATATCACAAGAACGATCAAAACAAATACCAGAAATACATTTTTTGACCGATAAGATACGCATATGCCCTGCATAAAGCGCTATCACCCAAATCATTATGACTACGTTTTTCCTGGCAGGAAGCATATTTTTTGTGGCAGGAGCAGTACAGGGACTGACCGGTTTTGGGGCAGGTTTAGTAGCTATCCCGCTGCTCTGCCTTATTATTGATGTTACAATTGCCGTGCCCCTGCTCATGTTAAACGGCTTGCTGATGACCTCATACCTCTCTTTCAGGCTCCGTGCCCTGGTGGATTGGAAAAAAATCTCCCCCCTTTTACTTGGAGCCATCCCGGGTATCCTCCTTGGCAGCATATGTCTTACGGTTATCGATCCACATCTGGTCCGAACGCTGCTTGGAATTGTGCTCATCAGCTACAGTGTATACAGCCTTTTTGTCCAGCCAAGGCCCCTGAATATGCCTAAATGGATGGGCTATATAGCTGGCTTGCTTACCGGTTTCATTACGGGTTTAATCAGCGCAGGAGGGCCACCAGTCATTATTTACACGACCCTGACAAACTGGTCAAAAGACCAGATCAAGTCAACCCTGACTGGTTTTTTCATCTGCAATTCAGCGGTTACCGTCCTTGTCCATGCCCTGAGTGGAATGACCACATTATTGGTGTTAAAATATTTCCTTGTCACCATGCCGTTGATCGTATTGGGCGCTGCGCTGGGCTCAAGGGTCACCGACAAAATTAACCGCCGTACCTACCTGAAATGTATTTACACCTTCCTCATCATCATGGGCATCTTGATGCTCAAAAGGTAAAGGATCGGGTATTCCTGCAAAAGCAACACCAAGAAAAATCAATAACAGTACAATAATAACAGGTTAGCGAACAGTAACCATCCTGCGAATATTGATGTTGGTCAGGTTAGCAAACCCGTTTCGATACGCATTATAATGCTGCATCACCTTGCTCACATAGGCCATGGTTTCAGGAATTTCCGGAATTTTCCCAAAGGGCTTTACCCTACCGGGACCAGCGTTGTAAGCAGCCAGGCTCAATTCAATGTTGCCATGGTAGCTATTAAGCATCTGCCTGAAATACCGGGTACCGCCATCAATATTCTGGCCCACATCAAAGGGGTCAACAACATTTAACTCCCTTGCAGTTCCAGGCATGAGCTGCATTAACCCCAGAGCACCATGGGTGGAAACTGCCCGTGGATTAAAGTTGGATTCGGTTTTTATAATCGCTTTAATCAAGGAAGGGTCGACCTTATACACAGCAGCAGCCCTGTTGATATGATACTGCAGGTGCCTGTGCTGAGGATCAGGCATGTTGGAGAAAGCATAAGAGTTACGATAAAGGGAGTGATTCTTGCGCGCCTTTTTTTGATATTGCTTAAGCCTTTTTTCCCCAATTTCGGTGACCGTTCCTTGTTTAATCCGCGCACGACCATCCACAGGAACGTTGGTGTAGTGAATTACACCACGCTCATCAACGTAGGTAAAAAGATTTGCCGCTGCTGACAAAGGGAGCAATGCCAGCAGCACCAACACAAAAAAGGATGTTTTCACCATAGACTTCTATTTCTGTCTTTTTTCCCAGTCAGCCAGGAACTTTTCCATACCGATATCAGTCAGAGGATGCTTGGCAAGCTGGGCAATAACCTTGTATGGGATGGTGGCAATATCAGCACCAACTAAAGCGGATTCAGAAACATGCTGTGGAGAGCGAATAGAGGCAACGATCACCTCGGTAGCATACCCGTAATTTCTAAATATCGTCATTATATCGGCGACAAGTTCCATCCCGTTTAATGAAATGTCATCAAGACGACCAACAAAGGGGCTCACATAGGTCGCTCCTGCCTTAGCAGCAAGCAGGGCCTGGGAGGAAGAGAAGATCAAGGTTACGTTGGTTTTAATATCTTCAGCAGCAAGCATTTTCACTGCTTTGAGCCCCTCTTCAATCATGGGGATTTTGATGACAATGTTATCACTTATTGTAACCAGCTCTTTTGCTTCAGCTACCATGCCTTCTGCATCAAGACTTACTACTTCAGCACTCACCGGTCCATCAACGACGGCGCAGATATCTTTCAAAATTTCAGTAAAAGGACGCTGCTCTTTTGAAACCAGTGAAGGGTTGGTTGTTACCCCATCAACCATCCCAATGGCCACGCCCTTTTTTATCTCCTCAATATTGGCTGTATCGATAAAGAATTTCATTTTTCCTCCTCTGGTTGCTCAATAAACGTGTCGCAGCATTGCTCGCTGCAAAAATAATACGTCTGCCTGCCTTTACGCAATCGGACAGCTTGTTTTTTGGGAACTAATGTATGACAAACAGGATCCTCAACCAGAGTATCCTGAACCGGTGTTTCTTTTTTATCCTGGGCAGTCTTTTTCTCAAACTGGTCCAGCAGCATACTTCTGATTAAGCGGTAGCCGATGTAAAACAGGACTGCCAAAACGATGAGGCGAAGTGGGGTCATGGAATCCACCGCTTTATCACCATGAAAATACAATTCAACATGAAAATATTATATCTCCACCAACTGAAAAGTCTAATCAAAAGCTCAATCTGCGCAAAAGAGCTGCTCCTTTCAATACCTTTTACCCTACCATTGAAGCTGTTCGATATCCCCCTGGTTGATGGTAAGACGTGCAAGCTGTTCTCTTATGCTTAAACCAGTAACAGCATGGATAGCCCAGGGAGCGATTTCAGCCAGAGGTACCAGCACAAAGCCTCTCTTGTTCATCTCTTTATGCGGCACAGTAAGCACTTCTGTTTCAATTACCTGATCACCAAAAAGCAGGATATCCAGGTCAAGGGTACGATCTATATATCCTGGTTGCTCCGGGGAGCGAACGCGTCCAGCTGCCTGTTCAATGCTCTGCAACACCTCCAATAACGCTTCTGGCATAAGCGATGTCCAGCCACTCAACGCTGCGTTTATAAAAGCATGCTCACTTTCCATATCAAAAGGAGCAGTACGATAAGGACTGGAGAGACGGGATACGTGTATAGAAGGATGGAGAGCAAGCTCACGTGAGCCGGAAAACACCATTGCCTTACTTTCCCCCAGATTAGAACCCAAGCTTAGAGCAAACCAGTGGGAAAATGCAGGATCAGAGCTGTGCACGGGAATAACTTGAACGTGTACTGCGGATTAAAAGGTAACCAGGTCAAGCACATCAAACATGGTATACATACCGTTATCCTTGCCCACTATCCAGGCAGCAGCAAGGGCTGCACCTCGAGCAAAATTATCGCGGTTGGTTGCGCGGTGACTGATCTCAATCCGCTCCCCAGCTCCAGCAAAATAGACGGTGTGCTCACCTACGATATCACCACCGCGGATGGTTTGGATGCCTATCTCTTGAGCAGTCCGCTCACCGATAATACCGTTGCGCTCCATAACCCCTACGGTATTCAAATCCCGACCTAACGCACCTGCAGCCATCTCTCCAAGTTTGAGAGCAGTCCCTGAAGGTGCATCTTTTTTCATCCGGTGGTGAGCTTCAACAATCTCCACATCATAGGCATCACCAAGGACTGCGGCAGCCTTTTCCACCAGCTTAAACAGCACATTTACCCCAACCGCCATGTTAGGCGAATGCACACAGGGAAAGTTACTGTCAGCCAGTTCCTTTAAACGGTGCAACTGATCCTGAGTAAGCCCAGTGGTACCAATCACCATGGCTCTTTTATGCTGGGCAGCGATCTCGGCAAACTCCATGGTAGCGTCATGGAAGGTGAAATCAATAACCACATCCCCTTTCTCAACAACAGATTCAAGCCCTGGTTCGATAAGCACGCCAGTGGTACCAATACCACTGATCATTCCTACATCTTCACCAAGTAAGCTACTGTCAGGATGTTCAAAGGCAGCAACCAGCTCCAACCCTTCCTGGCGCTGCACCATCTGAACAATCCGTTGTCCCATTCTACCGCCAGCACCGGCAACGATTACCCTGTTCATAAGAGTTTTGTCCTTTGTCGCTTGGTTACAGTTATGAGCGTTTGCACTACAAAAGGTTGCATTCTTTCATACATGCAACCAATTGGGCTTCGCCGGCATCATCCAGTTCTGTCATGGGAAGACGCACTTCTGGAGACTGGATTCGACCCATCAGGTTCAGCCCTCTTTTCGCTGGTGCCGGGCTTGGGTAACAAAACATGGCCTTCATAAGGGAAAACAGTTCATAATGTAATGCGTTAGCCCTTTGCAGATCACCAGCTAAGGAAGCTTCCATCATGGTCGCTGTTTTACTTGGCTCCAGGTTGGATACAACCGAAATAACGCCTTTCCCGCCGATCAGCACTGTTGGCATGGCAGTGAAATCATCGCCAGAAAGCACTGCAAAACCCTGAGGACATTTTTGGATGATCTCGCTCACCTGATTAAGATTGCCTGTGGCTTCCTTAATCCCGATGACATTGGGGAACTGGGCAAGTCGGGCAACGGTGTCCGGGAGCATGTTCGTCACTGTTCGTCCGGGTACATTATAAAGGACCATGGGAATATCCACCGCATCGAGCACAGCCTTAAAATGCTGGTACAAACCTTCCTGGCTTGGCTTGTTGTAGTAAGGCACCACTGACAACACCGCATCAGCACCGCTTTCCTTGGCTGACTCTGTCAACTCAATGGCCTCCGCCGTTGAGTTGGCTCCAGTACCCGCGATGACCGGAACCCGTCCGCCAACGGCCTTAACTGTAAGCTCTATAACACGCTTATGTTCGGAAAAACTTAAGGTGGCAGACTCTCCAGTCGTCCCACATGGCACCAAGCCATGAATTCCATTGTCAATTTGAAATTCGATGAAGTCAAGCATGCCCTGCTCATCGATTTCTCCACCCTTCATTGGGGTAACCATTGCTGTTATAGCGCCTTTTATCCGTGCCATATCCTTCTCCTCAGTGCCCCGCGATTGATACGGAAGCACCTCAAACTATATTTACTCCTTTTTCAACCCCAGCAGAGCTTCAGCGGTGAGCTCACCTTGATAAATACATAACGCCGGGCCTTTTAAAAACACATCGTCCACGGTGCTGCCCGCAGTCATATTGAAGCGTATCTCCAGTTGATCGCCCCCTGAAGTGGTCACCTGTACAGGTGAGGAAACCTTATCAAGCAGGTGAGCAACAACGCTACTCGCCACCGCCCCGGTCCCACAAGCAAGGGTCTCGTTTTCCACCCCGCGCTCATAGGTTCGCACCTTAAGCCCACCGTCCTGCAAGGAAACAAAGTTCACATTGGTCCCTGCGGGCTGAAAATCCTTGTGATAACGGATGATACTCCCAAGCTCCTGCACATTCACTACATGGGCATCATCAACCATATACACCACGTGGGGAACACCAGTGTCCAGTGTATGAACAGTGATCCTTTCCTCCCCGGCAAGCTTCAGCTCATGGTTCATGTGCAAAGAATGGGGTGCGGTCATTCTGATGGTCACGTTGACATCGGAAACCCGTGCTTCAATAACACCAGCCAGGGTTTCAAAACGCATGATGGCAGGAGCAATACCATGCATATATGCATAGCGTGCAGCACACCTGGCCCCGTTACCGCACATTTCAGCGACAGAACCATCACTGTTAAAAAACTGCCATTTAAAGTCAGCCTGGTCTGAATTTTCAATTAACAACAGTCCATCTGCCCCAATCGACACCCGTCGACTGCACACATGTTTGGCAAAACGTGCTGCCTCTTCCGTATCCAGGAAAGGATATCGATGATCGATAATGATAAAATCATTACCAGTACCACTCATTTTCACAAAGGGAATTGGGGTATTCATATTACCTCTTTTACAGCAGCGGGAGAGCTAATTCTTGACCATAACTTCGGGCGAACGCACACTCTCATTAGCCGGGATCATCTTATCAATACTGGATACAGAGTAATGCATTTTCGCGGCACCTGCCGGCGGGTTACGATCAATGAACATATTGTACGGCAGGAGCACCTCTCCAGCAAGCTGAGGAATCCTTTCACCAGGAAGCCTGCGATACACCCGGTAGCCTTTCACATCCTTATCTGCAACCGGTGACCAAAAGATTTTGATCCCAACTCCGGTCGTAACCCCGCGTACTCCAGCAGGTACTGCAGGAGGTGTTTTATCAAGCGGGGTTGCTGCAACGCTTGCACTCACGCCACCAGCAACTTTACCTTCTTCGTACAAGGAGACGGTTTGTACCTGATAAAAGTAGTTACGGTTATTTTCCACAGCATTGTCAGTAAAAGTCGTATCATCCAGGAGCTGCCCCACAGGTACCAATTGACCGCCGCCAGTACTTCTCAACACTTGATACCGCACCTTCTCGCTCACTTTTTCACCATCAATGAGGGCAGTTACCGGATTCCAGCTCAACACATTCTGCTTATCGCCAGCCGTAACGGTTAAGCCTGTTGGAGCAAGGGGTGGCGTGTTCCACATGAATTTGACGATATTGGAGTCCTTAGACTCCGCCCACCAGCCAGATTTACTCCGCACCTTGAAAAAATACAGGCTCCCGGGGCGCAATAAGGAGGACTGGTACCTTGCAGTCTTTTTCCTTCCATGTGGCAATGTGCCGCCATCAAGAGTGATGGGGGGGCCAAAAGGGATAGGGCAGGTAGCACAATAGTCTTCGATGGGTACCACTGCGCGATAGATGACAAACTCGGAAATTTCAGTGAGCTCATCACCGCTTTCCGTTTCAACCGGGTAGCTCCAGAACAGGGTAACCCCCTTCTCACTGAGCTGATGGTGCAAGTCGGTCACCGGTCGCGGCAACACCTGCTGAGGAGCTACGGGGCGATCCTTAAACCCACATCCTCCCAGCAACAGAACGCTGCAAACAAGTATCACCACCCCTGACTGCATGACGGTAATTTTCCTGCGTTTGATCATGGTATTATCCCAAGTACGTTTCAGCCTTCTCCAGGGCCTCCTGCACCCTGACCAAAGCGGTACCACCGGTTGATACTCGACTGTTAACAGACCCTTCAACAGTAAGTACATTGAAAATATCCGCCTCCAGATGCTCTGAAAAGTGCTGCAACTCTTCCAGAGTGAGATCTACCAGCTCGATGTCTCTTTCCTGGCAATGGGCAACCACCCTTCCCACAATCCCGTGAGCCTGACGAAATGGTACGTTTTTGCACACCAGATAATCGGCAAGGTCAGTGGCTGTCATAAAGCCGCCATAGGTGGCAGCATGGAGTTTTTCAGTGTTAAACCGGGTATGTTCAAGCAGCTCAGCAGTTATGGAAAGGCTGGCTTTTACGGTATCCAGGGCATCAAAAACCGGCTCCTTATCTTCCTGCAAATCCCTGTTATAGGTAAGCGGGAGTCCCTTCACGGTCATCAGCAAAGAGACCAGCGCCCCGGTCACCCGACCGCTTTTACCACGAATAAGTTCAGGGATATCTGGATTCTTCTTCTGCGGCATGATGGATGAGCCGGTACAGTAGCGATCCCCGATTTGAACGAAATCGAACTCTTTGGACGACCAGTATACGAGCTCTTCAGCCAGACGGCTCAAGTGGAGCTGGATCACATTCAAGCAAAAGAGAAACTCAAGGGCAAAATCGCGGTCCCCGGAAGTGTCCATGGAGTTGGCACTTACCGTGGGAAAGTCCAGCTCTTGCGCAACAAATTCCCGGTCCACCGGCAGCCCTGTTCCGGCAAGGGCGGCAGAACCAAGCGGCAGCACATTGATACGCACCAGCGCATCTTGCAACCGTTCACGATCCCGCTTGAACATCTCAAAATAGGCCAGCAAATGGTGGGAGACAAGCACTGGCTGAGCACGCTGCATATGGGTGTAGCCAGGCATTATAGCACCGAGATACTGTTTGCCAAGGGTGACAAAAGCCTTCTGCACCTGGCCAAGGAGGTGGTCGAGCTTATCCACCTCGTCTCGGAGGTACATTCTGAAGTCCACATTAACCTGATCATTACGGCTGCGGGCTGTATGGAGTTTTGCTCCGGCTGCTCCGATGCGATCGGTGAGTGCCTTTTCAATGTTCATGTGAACATCTTCAAGTTCTTCTTTGAAGGTGAACGTACCGGCTGCTATCTCTTGCTCTATCTGGCTAAGGCCGTCGGCAATCTGGTTGTATTCGTCCTCTGAGATAAGCCCCTGCCTGGCAAGCATTTTGGCATGGGCTTTGGATCCTCTGATATCCTGACGGTACATCCGGGCATCATAGCTCACCGACTCACTGAAACTCTCCACCGAGGCTGCGGTGGATTCAGCGAAACGTCCGCCCCACAGCTTTGCTGATCCATTATCCGAGCTCATGGTCATTACTTCCTGTTAAGCGCCTGGATTTGAAGACGCAAGGAGTTTAAGCGGATAAAACCGGTTGCATCACCCTGATTATACACATCATCTTCTTCAAAGGTCGCCAAATCTTCCGAGTACAGCGAGTTGTCAGACTTTCTGCCCACGGGAATACAGTTCCCCTTATACAATTTAAGCCGCACCGTTCCGCTGACGGTGTTCTGGGCTTCATCCATGGTTTTCTGCATCAACTGCATTTCTGGAGAGAACCAGAACCCATTGTAGATCAACGTAGAGTAACGTGGGACCAGTGAATCACGGATGCTCAGCACCTCACGGTCCATGGTGATGGTCTCTAAATCGCGGTGTGCCACCCGCAGGATAGAACCGCCGGGAGTCTCATAAACGCCACGGGACTTCATACCAACGAAACGGTTCTCCACCATGTCCAGACGGCCAATACCATTCTCACCACCCAGGGTGTTGAGCCGCTTCATCAAGGCAACCGGACCAAGTCGTTCCCCATCAATGGCAACAGGATTGCCCTGCTCAAACTCCATCTCAATATAGGTGGGGGTATCAGGAGCATTTTCAGGAGCAACGCTCAGCTTGAACATATCCTCATCCGGCTCATTCCATGGATCTTCGAGGATGCCACCTTCAAAACTGATGTGCAGCAGGTTTTCATCGGAACTGTACGGGCTTTTCTTGGTCACAGGCACCGGGATATCATGCTCTTTGGCAAAGGCTACCAGCTTCTTCCGGGAGTTGAGATCCCAGATCCGCCATGGTGCGATGATGTTCAAGCGTGGATTGAGTGCCAAATAGCTGAGCTCAAAACGGACCTGATCATTTCCCTTGCCAGTAGCGCCGTGGCTCACTGCATCAGCGTTCTCTTCCTCGGCAATCCGCACCTGCTCCTTACTGATCAGCGGTCTGGCCAGCGAGGTTCCGAGCAGATAAGAGCCCTCATAAATGGCATTGGCACGAAAAGCAGGAAAAATATAATCACGCACAAACTCTTCCTGCAAATCGGAAATAACAACCTTTTCCGCACCGGTTGCCATGCCTTTTTCACGTACTGCATCCCAGTCTTCCTTCTGCCCAATATCAGCGGAGTAGGCAACAACAGGACATTCATATTCTTCACTCAGCCACTTCAAAATAACCGAGGTATCAAGCCCGCCTGAGTAGGCGAGTACTATCTTATTTACACTCATAGCTGTAACTCTATTATCTGTCTAAATTATCTTTTTATGCCAGAAAAAAATCCAGCAACGCTTTATGGATATGCATTTTATTCTCTGCCTCTTCAAAGATCACCTCGCTGGCACCTTCAAGCACCTCTTCAGTGATCTCCTCTTCCCGGTGAGCTGGTAGACAGTGCAGCACGATGGCGTCCTCCTTTGCCTTGGCCAACAGTTCCGCATTAAGCTGGTAAGGCTGGAACAGCTTGATACGTTCTTCCTGCTCATCTTCCTGTCCCATGGACGCCCACACATCCACATTTACCACATCTGCCCCCTGGATTGCCTCAACAGGATCTTCCAGCAGGGTAATAGGTGCTGTGGCTCGTTCCAGTGACTGGGCAAGGATTTCCTGGTTGGGTGCAAAGCCTTTTGGGCAAGCCAGGGTCAGCTCAAAGCCAAACAGGGAGGCAGCCTCAACCCAGGTGTTGGCCATATTATTGCCATCACCAATCCAGGTAACTTTAAGTGGCTCCAACGCACCTTTAAACTCAATCACCGTCATCAGATCGCTTAAAATCTGACAGGGGTGATACAGGTCTGTCAAGGCATTAATCACCGGAACCTTGCTGTATTTGGCCAACTCGGTAACCACATCCTGGCCAAAGGTTCGTACCACGATGCCGTCAACATAGCGGTCCAGCACACGGGCTGTATCCTTAAGCGGCTCACCCCGACCGAGCTGAGAGTCCTTGCTGGACATGAAAATGACATTGCCACCCAGCCCATACATGGCCGCTTCAAAAGAAACGCGGGTACGGGTAGATGGCTTGTCGAAAAGCAAACAGATGGTTTTGCCTGCCAGTTGTTGATGGCTGATTCCGTTTTTGCTTTCAGACTTGAGCACTATGGCCCGGTCGATCATCGATTGCAGTTGTTCTTTACTAAACTGCTGTAATGCTAAAAGATGCGTGTTCATAACTCCGTTCCCTGTTGTGGGTCTGCTGCGGCGCTGATTGATGCTGGAACACCCCTGTGCTGCAGCCCCATCAGTATGCCGGGTAAAAACTGTAATTGATACAAAAAAACAGCAGTTTTGCAAAGGGAATTCATGGGTTAGCCGTATCAAATGGCACCAGTCACGATTTTTACCCCAATTCCTATGGGCACCACCCCGCCAAAGACCTCAACTCGTTTCCCCTAGATGGAGCCAATACGTGCCCGAAAAGTAATCCCAGTGGAGTAAAAACGCTGCAACAAGACCAATAATCAAAGCAGGGAGCCAGCGGCCAATGCAACGGCAAGCGCGTCCATTGCAAAAGCAACGGCTATGGCAAACAGAAAGAGCCTGTCTATGGATTCTAACACTAGCTGTCCATTTCCTGGAATACCTCTGTCAAAGTTGCAACCACCTGATCAATGTCCTCAGTGGTGACGGTGAGAGGAGGCATGAATCTGAGCACCTGATTGCCGGCAAAGTTCATCAATACTCCGCGTCCAAACATGTTCTGGACAATGGCATTGCCCAACTCGCATCCTTTTGCAGTAAGTACCAGCCCGAGCAGCAAGCCCTTACCTCTCACTCCTGTGGCAAAGGCTGGGAACTTCGCTGCCAGCCCTTCAAGCTTGTTGATAAAATAGGTGCTTTTTTGCCCTACTCCTTCCAGAAAGCCTTCACTGAGTACCTCTTTTAACACTGTCACAGCAGCTGCTGCTGCCACAGGATTTCCCCCAAAAGTGGAGCCGTGAGAACCGGGGCCAAAGGATGTGGCAATCTCGTCAGTGGTCAGCATGGCCCCGATGGGCAGGCCATTGCCCAGCGCCTTGGAAGAGGTCATGATATCCGGCACAACACCTGTCTGCTCGTAGGCAAAAAGGGTTCCGGTTCTGCCCATCCCGGTCTGAATTTCATCAAAAATCAGCAGCAAATCATGCTTGTCACACAGCTCCCGCAGCCCTTTCAGGTATTTCACATCCAGAGGTCTTACCCCCCCTTCTCCCTGAATAGGTTCACAGAGGATGGCGCAGGTCTTCTCATTGATGAGTTGTGCAACACGTTCAATCTGACCAAACTCGGCATACACGTACCCCGCAGGCAGCGGTTCAAACCCTTCATGGAACTTGGGTTGCCCGGTGGCAGCCAACGTGTTCATGGTCCGGCCATGAAAAGAACCGGACAAGGAGATAACCTCGTAGCGCTCCTCTCCGGCATGGAGTCTCGCTAGTTTAAGAGCCGCTTCATTGGCCTCAGCCCCTGAATTGGCTAAAAAAAGTTTATCAGCAAAGGTGTTTTGGGTGAGCAGCTCGGCAAGCTCAATTTGAGGTTGCATATGAAACAGGTTGGACACATGCACAAGTTTCTGCGCCTGCTCGCAGATGGCCTCGGCAACTTTGGGGTGACAGTGCCCCAGGGCGCACACCGCAATACCACCAATACAATCCAGATATTGGTTACCCTCAGCATCCCAAAGGCGGCAACCTTTCCCCCGCACCATCATTTTCGGAAACCTGGCGTAGGTACCGATAAAAACCTGTTCTCCTCGCTCTACCCACTGTGCATTATTCACTTATACAATCTCCGTCCCAATCCCTTCCGGGGTAAATATTTCAAGCAAAATAGCGTGTTCCTGTCGTCCATCAATGATATGTGCCTTGCCCACCCCATCGTTAAGCGAACTTACACAACAGTTAACCTTGGGAATCATGCCGCCGCTGATGGTTTCATTTGCAACAAGGCCTGGCACCTCGTCTCGCTGGATAGTTGAAATAAGCTCACCCTGTGTATCTTTTACCCCTTCCACATCGGTGAGCAGCACCAGCTTTACTGCATCAAGTTCAGCCGCAATGGCTCCAGCCACCAGATCAGCATTGATATTAAACGCCTGACCATCCTCGCCAACTCCAACGGGAGCAATAACCGGGATAAAGGCCTGGGCATCAAGCGTGGCTAAGATAGCAGAGTTAACCTTGGTTACCTCGCCAACCCGCCCCAGATCGATAAGTTCCGGTGGCAGGTGGCCATCTTTTGGCTTGGAGTGGATGGTCATTTTACGCGCCTGAACCAAGTCTCCATCCCGCCCTGACAAACCAACGGCCTTTCCGCCATGGTGGTTAATCAAGCCAACAATCTCCTTGTTCACCTTACCTACCAACACCATCTCCACCACATCCATGGTCTCGCCATCGGTAACTCGCATGCCTTGTATATAGTTTGGCGTAATCTGCATCTTTTCCAGAAAACGATTAATCTGTGGTCCCCCGCCATGGACGATAACCGGGTTGATCCCCACATACTTCATCAGGATGATATCAAGGGCAAACTTGCGCTTGAGTTCCTCGTCTACCATGGCGTGCCCACCATACTTGATGACCACGGTTTTTCCATAAAACTCCCTGATATACGGGAGCGACTCCACCAGCACATTTGCCTTGAGTATTCCTTCCTGCATGGCCATTCCTTCCTTGTTTCACAGACTGCTCATTGTGGGTGTATATAACCTTAATTATTGGGATTTCAAGAATTTTACTTGCTGAGCTATTCCTCTTTCTTTACAAAGCAAGCTGCTCTGTAAATCCTGCCCTAAAACCGTTGCTGATCCAGGGATACAATGCGTTTTGTACTGTACTCATGGTTCAAACAGGTGTAAACAGTTGTCTTGCAAACGAGGTAATGATCTCGTGGAACAGCCCTTTACTTTTACATTTGAACAAAGTAAGGTATGCATCTTTGCAAAAAACAATCCAATAACGTATACGTTTAGTTTTTTGTTCTTTTTTGAGGCCAAAAGAATGCAACAAACCGTTATGACAGTAAAGAAAAAAGGGGTTATAGCCCCCCTGCTAGTGTTGTCTTGCCTGTTTTTTTCATCCGCCTTTGCCCAAGACTCTGAGAAACCGATTCACATAGAAGCAGACCGGATGATCTCCCTGGAAGAGAAGAACGCTGTTATGTTCTTCGGCAATGTAGACGCTAAACAGGGCAAGGTGACTATCCATTCCCAGGAAATGACCATCTATTACGTTCCCAAGGATGGCAAAAGCAAGAACAACTCCAGCCAGGTTAAACGGTTAATCTGCAAAAAAGATGTTGAAGTGATTCAGGACGACTGGCTTGGTACTGGCGAAAGGATGGATTACTTCACTAAAGATCGCAAAGTTATCTTGTCTGGCAATGCCAAAGCATGGCAAGGGCAAAACATGGTAGCTGGTGAGACCATCACCTATTATCTGGATGAAAAACGCTCCATTGTGGAGCACAATCAGGCCAAATCAGGCGGTAGAGTTACAGCAACACTCCACCCGGATTCTGATAAGAAGAACTGATGCCAGCAACCTCGCTGCTTGAGACCAGAAATATTGTTAAGGAGTATCGCCAGCGCAGGGTGGTTGATCAAATCAACCTGCAGGTGGCAAGCTCTTCCGTGGTTGGGCTGCTGGGGCCAAACGGTGCTGGTAAGACCACAACCTTTTACTCCATTGTTGGTTTTATCCGGCCCACCAGCGGTTCTATCCATCTGGACGGCAAGGATATAACCGCGTTGCCCATTCACAAGCGGGCCTCCAGAGGAATCACCTATCTGGCTCAGGAACCTTCGGTTTTTAAGAAACTGACGGTTGAAGAAAATGTGCGGATTGTGTTAGAACCGCTTGGACTACCCAAAAACGAGATTAAAAAACGGATTGATGAGCTCATGGCCGAGCTCAAGATTGAGTACCTGAGACAAAACAAAGGGCACGCCCTTTCCGGCGGGGAGCGACGCAGAGTGGAAATCATGCGGGCATTGGCAACCAAGCCCAGATTTATTCTGCTCGATGAACCCTTTGCAGGCGTTGACCCCTTGGCCGTTGCTGACCTGCAGCAGATTATCAGGGACTTGAAAAACAAGGGCTTAGGGGTGCTCATTTCCGACCATAATGTCCGCGAAACCCTCCAGGTATGTGATTTTGCCTACATTATGAACAGCGGCAAAATTCTCACCAGTGGGGTGGCCACCGATATTATTGAAAGTGTTGTTGCACGTAAGATGTACTTAGGGGACAATTTTCATATGTAACATGAGCTGTTTTGACGTTACTAATAACAATGAAGACAAGGATGTGATTTCCTTCTAGAACACCATGGCACTTGAACTTCGACAAAGCCTTAAACTAACGCAAAAACTGGTGATGACCCCTCAGCTACGCCAGGCAATTAAACTGCTGCAGCTTGGACGGCTTGAGCTGACAGAGGCGTTGCAGGCTGAAATCGAGCAAAACCCCATGCTTGAAGAAGCTCCCAGCCAGGAAATTACGGAACACAATCCCCAATCACTCACCGCTGAAGAGGTTAAGGAAACCCCAGAGCCTACGGTTACAGGCCAAGTGCAAGGCGATGGCACCGATAACGTACCAGAGACCAACTGGGAAGATTATGTCAACAATTTTGACTCAGACTTTTCCTTTGCCCGAGAAACCCCGCCTGCCGACGCGCCCTCTCAATTTGACTTCATTTCCAGCACCCCGGGGCTGGAACAGTTTCTTCAGTGGCAGCTCACCCACCTCAAGCTGGACAAAGGAGATACCACCATTGCCGAATTCATTTTAGGCAACCTTGACGGTCATGGCTTTTTTGATGCCGACATAGAAGATATCTGCACCCACTGCGGAGTGAGCGAAGAGGAGGCAGAAGGGGTGCTACGCATTGTCCAGAGCCTTGATCCTGCTGGAGTTGCAGCACGAGATATTCGTGAAGCGCTTTTGCTCCAACTGGATCGCAAGGGCTATTACGACTCCCTGCCTTATCAAATCGTTGCCGAGCACATGGACCTGCTAGAGACCAAAAACTACATGCTCCTTGCTCGTCAAACCGGAGCAACCATTCGCAAGGTGCAAGATGCGGTTGCCGTCATCCAGGAGCTAACGCCCTATCCTGGAAACGAATACAGTAACGAACAGACCAATTACGTCATCCCAGACGTGTATATCCATAAAATTGGTCAAGAGTACGTTATTCAGCTCAATAATGATGGCCTGCCTAACCTCCAGCTCTCTGAGGAATACATAAACCTGCTCAAACAGCGCAAAGAGCTTCCTGCTGAGTCAAAAGGATATCTGCGAGAAAACAAACGAAATGCCGAGTGGTTTATCCGCTCCATTGAGCAGCGGCAACAAACCATTTATAAGGTCATGGAGAGTTTGCTCAAGTTCCAGGCTGACTTTTTCGAGCATGGAGCCAGTGCAATGAAGCCCCTGGTACTGCGGGATGTGGCAGAGGACATCGGCATGCACGAGTCAACGGTGAGCAGGGTAACCTCAAATAAATATGCCCACACTCCCCAGGGCATTTATGAGCTGAAATACTTTTTCAGTACTGCGGTAGCAACAACAGATGGCGACACCGTTGCAGCTGAGGCGATTAAAAATCGGATCCGACAGCTTATAGGAAACGAAGATCCATACAAACCGCTCAGTGACAACAAACTCTCCCAAATGCTGGCTGATGAAAACATCAAGGTTGCCCGCCGAACTGTTGCCAAGTACCGTGATCAACTCAAAATCCTGCCCGTCAAACATCGCAGAAAAACCAGAAAGTGAGTTCACCCATCATGCTGACCCTTCATCAAGAATGCATCCTGCTTAATTTGCAAGCAACCAATAAGGAAGGGGTGCTGGAAGAACTCACACAGCTGGCAGTACAGCATTACAATAACCTGGATGAGCAGCAGCTCTTAGCAACCTTACTTGAGCGGGAGCAAATTGGCTCCACCGGAGTTGGCAATGGTGTTGCCATTCCCCACGGGAAGATGCTGGGGCTTGAGGAAATTATCTTCTGCTTTGGCCGCAGCACAGGTGGAGTAAACTTTGAAGCCATCGACAATCGCCCTGTTTTCCTGTTTGCCATGCTGCTCTCTCCACTCAACATTGCAAGCGATTACCTCAAGGCACTTGCCCATGTGAGCACCGTATTAAAGGAGCAACAAAACCGTATTATGCTCCTGCAAGACCCGTCACCGAAAGATGTCGTCTCACTCTTTACTCCACCTGAAAAAAACCTGTAACATTTGACTACTCCGCCCAAAATACAACAAGCCCTGCAGGATAACTCCTGCAGGGCTTGTCAGGTTTTGGCTAATGAACCAGCAATTAACTGCGAATCATCTCTGCAATCTGAAAGGCCATTTCAAGGGATTGCTCGGCATTTAAGCGTGGATCGCAGGTGGTGAGATAACGGAGCCCAAGCTGCTCATCAGAAATATCTCTTGCCCCGCCAATACATTCGGTAACGTCATCCCCGGTCAGCTCAAAATGCACGCCACCGGGAACGGTTCCCTCTGCCCAGTGAATATCAAAAAAACAGCGTAATTCAGAGAGAATATGTTCAAAATTTCTTGTTTTATGGCCGCTCTCAGCACTAAAGGTGTTGGCATGCATAGGATCGCAACTCCAGAGCACATTACGCCCGGAAGCTTTAATAGAACGCAAAAGTGGTGGCAGATGCTTTTCAATCCCCTTGGCACCCAGACGGGTGATCAGTGTTATCCTTCCCATCTCATTTTCCGGGTTAAGCGTATCAAGGATGCGTAAAATCTCATCCACATCGTGCTTTGGCCCAATCTTCATTCCCAGCGGGTTCTTTACTCCGCGTAAAAATTCAATATGGGCACCATCCAGCTGCCGGGTTCGGTCGCCAATCCACAACATATGACCTGAACAATCGTACCAGCCGCCTTCGACGGAATCTTCACGGGTCAGCGCTTCTTCATAGCCCAGAAACAATGCTTCATGGGAAGTGAAAAACTGGGCCTGCTTCAACTGAGGGCTGTCAGTCTCAATGCCAATGGTTTCCATGAACTTCAGGGCATTGGAAATTTGTTTAGCCAAGCGGGCATAGGAGCGCCCCATGGGTGACTGCTTGACAAACTCCTGGTTCCACGCATGAACCCGATGCAGAGAACTGAAGCCCCCACGGGTGAAGGCCCGTAGCAGGTTCAGCGTTGCAGCCGACATATTGTATCCTTTCAGCAGCCGCTCCGGGTCAGGGATACGAGCCTCTTGGGTCGACTCAGCAGAATTTGCCATATCTCCACGGTAACTGGGCATCTCTACGCCGTTTACCATCTCAGTATCACTGGAGCGCGGCTTGGCATACTGCCCCGCAATACGGCCCAATTTGACCACCGGCTTATTCCCGGCATAGGTCAAAATAACGGCCATCTGCAGCAACACCTTCAACTTTTCCCTGATATTGGGTGCGGTGCAACGAGAAAATTCTTCTGAGCAGTCACCACCTTGAAGCACAAAGGCTTCACCCGCACCGGCCTTGGCCAACAAGGCTTTCAGATCACGAATCTCACCGGCAAATACCAGCGGCGGCAGGGTGGAAAGTTCTTCCAAGACCTGATTTAATTTTTCTTCATTCGGCCAGTTAGGCTGCTGCAGGGCAATTTTTTCTCGCCAGCTTGTTTTACTCCACTCTTTCACATCACTCATTATATCAATCCGTTGTATCACACTTTAATCCAGCACAACAAACATCCTCATCAAGTACATTGAGAATGCGCAATGCTCTTTCTCGTTGTTTGGCTTCCTGGTATGGCTCAAACGTGTATTGGGCCACAAGTTTCTCCGCTTCCTGTCGATCAGGAATACATTGCATCCCCGTGTCAAGCACCTTCTCGCTTTTGGTGTCTACCAGCTCAGCATCCCGACCATTGGTGACCACAGCCAAGGGGATCAGGTACGCAGGGTCCAAAATCCGGGCAGCTGCAATGGCAGCCTTTTCGCGTGTCACCAGCGATCCTGGCGCATAGCGAAGAATAAACAGCGGCTTCCCATTTACCCGAACAGCCAGGTCAATCAGCGTTTCAGTCTTTTTTCCATTAAACTCTGAGTGAATTTTCAACCGCGCTTCAAGCTCACTTTTCCCATACCCAAGCTGCTCAACCATCATTTTCATTAACTGCTGGCGAGTCCGTTCATCGTCAGTATCTTGCAAGGTTTCCCCGGTCAGGTAATCCTGAAGAAAACCATACACTATGTGATGGTTTGAAGTATCAACCATAGCTGTGTTCCGTTAATGATTTACCGGCGCCTTTGTTACCGATCCGGCTATTATGTGATGAGGAATGTGGCGAAAAAACGCCCAGCAAAACTTTCTAGTCAATCGTATCCAGCTCTATTTGTCAATCACCAAATTTGCGACGTGTCTTGCCCAACGCCCTTTCTTTTCACTACAGACAATTTTTCACATTTGCGATGAACAATGCTGTGAGCCTACCCCATATCCAAACCACTGAGCGGCACCTGGGACAGGACGTAGCACTATTGAATCATAGAAGGATTGTTTATGAAAACGCTCAACAAGTGCACCTCGAGTGCTGGAATCAATAACGAGAAACAGGGAACCAATAGCAAGAGCGTTTAGCTTAACCCAACCATCCAGGTAGAGCCACCGGTTGCCCGAGTGGCTCTACCTGGAAAGGAGGAATCACTGGCGGAAGCAAAGCAATAATAGGCCGGAGGTTTTCGTCTCCATCATTTTTTCTGTTCTTTGGCTTCCGGTGCAGCAATGGCGGGCTTCTTTGGCTTGAGGTAGCCCCTGAGCCGTGGATCGTTAACCAATTGCTGCAGGTACGTAGCGCCAAGTTCCAGATAGGGAGCACTCATGGATTTTCGCAACATGGCGTTAGAGCCAGATAAGCTTGAGGCCAGGAGCATATAAAGGAGTGAGGTAATCACCGCTCCTTTCACCAAACCCAATCCGCCTCCAAGCAACCGATCAAACCACCCCATGAGCGAGAGTTCCATTACCTTTCTTAAAAGCCTGCCCAGCAAACCAAAGGCGATGGCTGCAGCAAAAAAAATAACAATAAAGCTCGCAACAAAGATAACTTTTTGATTATCCACAAAACGTGCGGCAAAAGGGGCTATTTGCTGATGGTAATGTGCGGCCAGCCAATAACCGCCAACCAGGGCAAAAAAGGCAGCTAACTGGCGAACAAAGCCTGTCCATAGGCCGCGAGCTAAAAAAAGAAGAAAAATGAGACCAACAACGATATCAAAAGATGTACATTCAGGCAGTGCAGACATAATAAGTATTGGGTATTGTTCAGGGGTATAATCGATGTATTTATTGAGTGAAGTATACCCTAGTCTCCAAATTCTACAATTACTATCCCATTAATGAGCGAACAACAACAGGAACACTTTTTTTGTATCACAGAGCAACTTTCCCAACAATTTGCATTCCTGGTAAGCGAGGGAACACGTATAACTCTTGCTGATATGTCGCTGCTTATCGATGTAGCACCGACGCTTCCACTTCCTGAAAGGTTGAAAAATATACTTTCTGCTCAAGAGGTTACACAGTTGTCTAAATTTTCATTGAGAAAACGATACCTGGAATGGCTCAGCGGCAGAATCACAGCAAAGCTCTGCCTAAGTACTCTCATGCAGCAAGAACAGCATAAAAACTTCACTCTTGCTGATTTTTCCATTCTCCCAGACGACCTTGGCAGACCTGTGGTTGTGGGTATCAACAACCCGCCCACACTCTCCATTAGTCATTCTGGTACTTATGCGGTAGCCATGGCTTCACGGGCGCCACAGTGTGGAGTTGATATCCAGTCAATCTCCCCAACACTTGAAAAAGTTGCGGCGCGATTTACCAATCAGGAGGAAAAGTCTCTTTTTTGCGACAACCATAACGCACTGGAAAGTTTAGCGATTATTTGGGCAACCAAGGAAGCGGTTAAAAAAAGCATGCTTTCAGACCACCCTGAAGTTTTTTCAATAACGCATATCCAACAAGCTGAAAAACGTAATCAATACTGGAAGGTTACCTGTTCCATAGCAACCCAACCATCAAGGTCTGCAGTGGTCCATGTCACGACTTTTGATACTACTGTACTGGCATGCACCACCGGAGGACACCATGCCTGAGCTGCCAGAAGTTGAAGTAACCAGACAAGGGCTTTTACCACATTTACCTGGAAGGGTCGTGCAGGCCCTCTGGTGGAGCGGGAAAAAACTCCGCACCGAGATACCTCAACTCTTGCTTCGGGAAGAAATTCAGGGTCAGACGGTGACAGCTATTGATCGAAGAGCAAAATATTTGCTTTTCCGTATGAGCAACAACGCAGTCCTGGTGATTCACCTTGGCATGACAGGCAAGCTCAGCGTGCTCAATAAAAAAATGCCCAAAGAGCAACACGACCACTTAGCCCTGACCCTGGACAACGACCAGGAACTGCGCCTTCATGACACCAGACGCTTTGGCAATGTACTGGTTTGGCCAAAAGCCACTGCAGCAGAAGATGAACGTCACTTCTCAGAAAAAGCAGGTATCGAACCTTTGGGAGCGCATTTCACGGCCAGCAACCTGTTTGCACTGGCAAGCAATACAAAGCTGACCATTAAACAATTTTTAATGGATGGGAAGCGGGTGTCAGGGGTGGGAAATATCTATGCCAACGAGGGGTTGTTTAAATCTGGCATACACCCCGCAACACCTGCTGGAAAGATCACCAAAAAGCAGTGGCAATGCCTCGTCAACAATATCAGAAAGGTTTTGCAGGACTCCATCAAATCCGGAGGCACAACAATTTCAGATTTTATCAGCTCCAGCGGTCAGCCGGGGTATTTTCAGCTCCAGCTGGATGTATACGGTAAAAATGATGAGCCATGTCCCAACTGCAATGACCAGATCGTGAAAATCGAACTTGGCCAACGGGCCACCTTTTTTTGCCCTACCTGTCAGCCCAAAAGCAGGTGTCGCAATAAGCAGACTTAATAAATTATTGTTTCATCAACACTTTCTCCACAAACCTCACACGTTGTCGCAAAAAAGAAACATCACTTATTGCTTAAACAATGACGGCACAATATGGTGCCGGTTGAGCAATTTGTAAAAATCTGTTCGATTACGATGCGCCAACCTGGCTGCCTGCGATACATTTCCACGGGTAGTTTGCAAGAGCTGAATAAGATACTGCTGCTCAAACTGCCTTCTTGCCTCTGCAAAGGGTAGAATTTTTTTCTGGTTGGTCTTTATGGCATCATACAGCAGCTCTTCAGTGATAAACGAAGAGGTTGCCAGGGCCACCGCGTTTTCAACCACATTATAGAGTTGCCGGATATTTCCAGGCCATGACGCATCCAAGAGTGTCTGCATGGCTTCCGGAGTAAACTTTTTGGGCTGTCCGTCACCGCGAGCAGTAAGAATATTCACAAAATGCTCAGCCAGCAGCGGGATGTCTTCTTTTCGCTTATGAAGTGGTGGCAGCTCCAGACTGACCACATTGATCCGGTAAAAAAGATCTTCACGGAATTGATTATTCTGGATCGCCTCCTCCAGGTTCCTGTGAGTAGCTGAAATAATTCGTACATTCACCGGCACAGGCTGGGAACTGCCAACAGGCCGAATCTGCCTGTCTTGGAGGACACGCAGCAATTTTACCTGAATGTGAAGCGGCATATCGCCGATTTCATCCAGAAACAAGGTCCCGTTATGGGCAGATTGAAACAGCCCGGCATAGCTCCGGGAAGCCCCGGTAAACGAGCCTTTCACATGACCAAACAGCTCGGATTCCAGGAGACTCTCCGGGATCGCAGTACAGTTCACCGGGGTGAATGGGCCGTTGCAATAATTACTTGCCTTGTGCAAGGCAATGGCCAGCAGCTCCTTCCCTGTGCCGCTCTCCCCTCTAATGAGAATGGTTGAATCAGTCTCTGCCACGAGTTTAGCCCTGGAGAGCAACTCCTCCATTGCCGTACTTCTGGAAATAATATCCTGCCGCCACTCTTCCTTATCACCATTCAACTCAAAACTTTGCCCGCCAGTAGACTCAATGGCCTTTTCCACCTCTTCAACGAGCTCGTTGCCGTCTATGGGTTTGGTCAAAAAGGAAAAAACCCCCTGCCTTGTGGCCTCTACAGCCTCAGGAATAGAGCCATGGGCTGTAATGATGATAACCGGAATTGATTTATTCTGCTTACGAATAGCCTCAAAAAGCGCCATGCCGTCAATCCCTGGCATGCGTAAGTCAGTTAGCACCACATCTGGCTTTACCGCCACAAAGGTAGCCAACGCCTCCTCAGCACACTCTGCCACAGAAACATCATAACCACTTGATTGCAAACGCAATTTCCACAACCGCAGCAAATCTATTTCATCATCTACCAGAAGAACTTTATAGTGTTTTTCTTCCATTTTTCCCACCCTCACAACCGGCCAATCTGTTTACAGCTCTCTATTTTTTATAATATTTTCTATGTTTTTGAGCTGCTCAATCTGTTTCTGCAACTCAGCAATACGCTTCGTATCCTGCTCCTGTTGCTGTTCACACGTTGCCAGCGTTTCACCGAGTTCCCGATTCTCAGCTTCAAGCGTTTCCTGCTCATCCATTAACCGGTTGTGCTGTGACCAGCGGTTAATCTTCTCGTGATCAATACGTGTAACAAGTAGGAGTACTCCTTTTAAGCTCTCACTTTCCCCTGGATGGAACTTGATATACTCTTCAAGCACCTCCACCCCTCGTTTCATCTGTTTGTAACTGGAGTAGCGATGTAAACTCAGACAGATAAGCTCCAATATTTTTCCGTCCTCATCACTGGAAAATTCGTCTGCAACGCGCTGATACTGGGCTTTGAAATCAGCCCTGGACAGCTCCTTGGTCTGCTCAAGGCAGGACATGAGCGTATCGCAGTTTGTGGGAGTAAAGATAACAGTGGCCGGCTGTTGCCTCTGTCGAGTAACGTTGTTTTGCGCTAACTGCGTGCAGCCACTGGCACCAAAAGCAACCAACACAGCGCAGCACCATATAAACCATTTCATTCTACGACACCTTTACCTGCGGAAGTGTTACCAAAAACCTGGCCCCCTGGCTACTGGACAACAGCCGCAAGGTGCCACCACAACTCTGTACATACTCTTTACTTATTGCAAGTCCCAGGCCAGACCCTTTCACCGTTGACTGCTCAGGCTGCTTTCCTTGAAAAAACGGGAGAAATATCTGGGGCCGATCTTCCTCACTCACCCCTGGCCCACTATCTTCAATGATGACACCAATGGAATTCTGCTTTTTTCGCATAGAGATGTGGATGACCCCATTATCAGGAGTAAACTTTACAGCGTTGGCCACCAGATTATCAAATACCGTCTTTATCTGCTCTGGATTACAGGATATCTTGACCGGTTCCAATGCAAGATTCAGGGTTATGTTACGCGCCAGCATGGGATTATGATGGTCGGCAACCACCTCGTCAATAAGCTTATCCAAATCAGTTTCAACTAAATCAATGGGCGCTTCCCGCGCCTCTGCCATATTAAAATCAAGGATATTTTCAATCAGCCGCTGCAGCTTATGGCAGTTGCTGTCCAAAATACTGACCACCTCTTGCTGACTTTCACTTAACGGGCCAACCACCCCATCCTTGAGCAACCCTGCCCCTTCTTTAATGGATGCCAACGGGGTTTTAAGCTCATGGGAAATGTGCGCGATCATTTTCACCTTTTCCTTGTCCAGCTTATCAAGCCGCTTTCGCAGCCAGTTAAGCTTCTCTCCCAACGCTTCAAGATCTCTGGAACCTGAGACCTTGATGGGGGTGGAGAAATCCCCCTCTCCTAACCGGTCAATACCTCTGTCGATCTGGGTCACAGGTTTTACAATCAGCGAGATAAACACGATGATGAGCAATGCACTAAATCCAAGTAAACCAGAGACCTGCCAAATGAGCGTTCTTTTATTGAGTTGAACCTTTTGCTTAATTTCATCAACCTCGCTCAGCATGAGAGTGTTGCTTAACTGCTCCAACTCACTGGCCATAGCATCGATCTCGCTGTAAAGCGCCAACGTTGCTTCCCTGTTTTTTTTTCGTAACTCTGGCCCTCCGTAATCAATGTTAAGCGCTATCACCAGATATTGTGTTTTGGCAAGCAAACTCTCCAGCAGCAACGCCAACCCTTCATCTCGATCGCTTACAGAAAACTGGTGCAAGACCGTTTCCAGCTTTTGTTGGACAAGAGTAACATTTGCCAGGTGATTAACCTCACCAAGCACATTGAATAAACGGGCTGAACGCTCCTGATCGTGGAGCAAATTAGTGAGTTTTCTGGAATTCTCCACCCTGCTCACCGAGCGAAAAACAGCCACAGCACTCTGCTGAACAAGACCATCCAATATCTGCACAGAACTGAATAATGCGGTAAGCAGCGGTAAGGAGACAAAGATAAAGCCTGTCAGAAGTAACGAAAGAAATGAACGGGGACGATAAAAACGCATAACACTCACTTGCTGAGATATATGTTATCTAAATAAATGGTACGCGGTCCAGGTTGTTCAATGACAAACAACCCGAAACTTTCTATATGATGCATATCCATCATCCTGGATACAGGAGCTTGCTCCACTGCACTCAGCTGCACCTGAAAGGTGTTCCACCCCTGTTGCACAGTGAACTTTTGATAAAACCTGTCATTAAACGCATTGCCATTTTTTTTATGCAGCTGATCATGGATACGACAATGGAGCACCAACGGCTTATTATCCTGTTTATACACACTGAAATTCAGCACATTGTATCCACTCCAGTTGCCTGGAAAATAAAATAGTGAGGTGCCAGAGTATTTTGCAGTTGTCAGCTTAACCTGCATGGCATGCTTTCCCTTGCTGACAATCTTGCTTTGAACTTTAAGCTGTTTAGGGGCCTTCCACCGCAATCGCTCAAAGGGGGTTTCAAAGCTGGCAAGCACTGGAAATTGCTTTCGGGCAATCTGCTCATCCACAACACTGCGAATAAAAGGGTAGCTTGCGCCAACTAGACAAACAATAACCACATACTTAAACGGTTTAAGCCACTTCACGTTGCTCTTCCAGGCAACCAGACCAAACCCAACCAGGCACCCTAGCTGGTTTCGAGCAACATCAAGGGGATCGGGTTGGCGTCCACTGGTCAACATTTGTAACACTTCAACCCCAACTCCAAGAAGCAAAACACTTAAAAAAAGAGCAACCAATGTGCTTATTGCACTAAGATCAGGCTTCCTTGACTCCAAAAAACGGGAAAGCAGAATAGTTGCTATGCTAAAAAAAAGAATATGACCCAAATCCCACGCAGCTTTATAGGATTGTGGGGAGTGATAAGCAGGGCCACCAAAAAAGAAAAAAGGAGCAGCCCCGAGAAGAATTAAACTGAGCAGGTAAGAGGTTTTCATGAACAACTGAGGCATCCTACCGGATATACCCCTGCTCTTCCAAAAACAACATAATCTCCTGGACGGCCTCAGCCGGTGTCATTTGACTGGTATCAATGGTCAGCTCCGGATTTTCAGGAGTTATATACGGGTCAGACACCCCGGTAACCCCTTTAATCAGCCCTTTTCTCGCCTTAGCGTATAACCCTTTACGATCTCTTTGCTCGCACACCTCAATGGGTGTGGCCACATGTACCTCAATATATCCTCCATAGCGACCTATGAGCTCACGGTTTGCAGCCCGTGGTTCTTCGTACGGAGCAATAGGCGCACACAGGGCAATACCACCGTTCTTGGTAATCTCACTTGCCACAAAACCTATCCTGGTCACATTTAGATCACGATGTTCCTTGGTAAAAGTCAGCTCAGAGGACAAATTTTTCCGGACAATATCACCATCCAAGAGCGTAACTGGACGATCACGCATCTCCATAAAACGCACCATGAGTACCTTGGCAATGGTCGACTTTCCAGAACCGGAAAGTCCTGTTAGAAAGACTGTAAACCCCTGGGAAGAGCGTGGCGGAAAAGCCTTTTGCAGTTCATTCACAACGTTAGGATAGGAATACCACTCTGGTATTTCAAGCCCCCACTCAAGCCTTCTTTTCAGCTCTGAGGAGGTAATGTCTTTTACTTCCTGAGCATCTTTGACATCCTTTAAAAACACGTACTGTGCTTTATCCTCCACATACCCCATGGCCTGTTCAGGAACCATTTCAATTCCCGTTTCAGGTGCCATCTTTTCCACAAGTTCCTGTGCTGCATGCTTGGGATAAAAAAGCCCGTTATTTGCCCCTGCAAAGGGATCGCCGTGGTCATTAGCCACCATAAAGTGGCTGCACCCGAAATTCTTACGAATCATGGCATGCCACAAAGCCTCTCGCGGCCCAGCCAACCGTTCAGCCATGGGGGTAATTCCAAACAGCATCATGTTACCAGGAAAATGTTTAACAAATTCCTGGTAACAGTGCACCTGCGTGTAATGATCACGTTTTCCTGGATATTCAAGCCCCACAACAGGGTGCAGGAAAATACTCGCACCAATTTCTCTTGCCGCAACCAGCACCATCTCACGATGCGCACAATGGAGGTACTCCCGAGTGTGGAAGCCCAGAACCCTGCGCCAGCCGTATTGAGTAAATTTCCGATGGGTTTCAGAAGGGGTTAAACGCAGCTCTCGAAAATCGTAGTGGATCGGCAGAGAAATCCCCTCTACAATACCACCAATATACCATTCGCCGCCCTGTAAAAGCGTTTTAACCCCAGGGTGCTGTTGAGGGTCTGTTGTACCATAAATCTGTTCCGCCTCACGAAGCTTATCAGGTTGCCACACCTCCTCAACGGTGAGAATGGCGAGCAAAAACCCCTCCATATCATTAAGGGCTACTTGCTGCCCAACAGTAAGCTGTTGTGCTACAGTCTCACTGACATCCAGGCATATCGGAATGGGCCACACCTGCCCATTGGACAGGCGCATCGAGGAAATTACCCTATCGTAATCCTCTTGATTCAGATACCCGCTCAATGGATAAAACCCCCGATTGAGCAGCAACTCCAAATCACAAAGCTGCCGCATATTCAAATCGATAGAAAAAAAGCCTATCGCCTCTTCCCGCAATTTCTCGGCACGACGAAAATGAACAATTAAGCTCTCTGAAAACTCAGCAGATAGATTATTCACAGCTAACTCCTTCCATGTAAGTTATAGTATTTCAAATTAGGGTGCATGTCCGGCAGAGTGTCTTGCCCCGAAAGGCTAAAAGGAAAATCATAGTAGATGTTGTCATTCTTAATCTCTTCATTGATATCAACCTGATTCTCTCTATCTTCAGGCATGGGAAACACACAGTTAAAGATAAAAAGCTCACTTAGCTTCCCCTTTTTTTCTCTTCAAAAAATTACCACATATTTGCTTCCGCTTCCTTGCCTCTCCCCCTTTTTCTGTCATATAATGACTACAAAGACAAAAAATGCCGTTTTTTCAACCTTATGAGTAAAAACGCCTAATGCTTTCATATTTATAGAGGAATTATCATGGCTGAAAAATTACGCCTTGGCGAACTCCTGCTCCAGTCACAACTGATTACTGAGGAAGAACTTAAGCAAGCATTAAAAATGCAGGTTGGTGGCAACCGCAGACTAGGTCGTATCCTGGTCCAAATGGGCGTTATTACCCCAGATGAACTGCTTGAAATTCTCTCCAAACAGTTTGATTTGCCCATCATTGAACCGAGCGAGGAATATACCCAAGAAGCTCAAACGCTCCTCCCAAGATACCTATGCAATAAATATGAGGTGTTTCCCATAGGCGTCATTAAGGAAAAAATCCTGAAAGTTGCCATGGCAGACCCCTCTGACAGTGAGGCTATCACTAACATTGAGCACTACACAGGGAAAGCGGTACAGCCCTGCCTGGCCAAACAGGATGCCATTGATAAGGCCATCAAGAAATGTATTCCACTCTCATTTCGGGATTTTTTTAACCCTCAAAGCTTCACAAGATGGTCGTGGGCGGCCTCTTTGGTTACTCTGGTTCTCATTGTTGCAGTCGGCCTTTTCACCTATCGATTTTACCACCTGACTAAATATGGCACAGTAACCCATTCCACGGAAGCCACCATCTATAAAAACCATGATCTCATGGTTGGCTTTGACCTGTCTGGCAACACAACCTTTTTAGGCAGAGGCGCATATGCAAACGGCTACTATTCAATCTCTTTTGAGAATCCAGAAGCATTAGGACTATTTCTCGATCATAAGAAAGATGACCTCTCCACCAAGCAATATGAGTGGGCTAAATGGGCTATTGCCCAAACTCATTGAACCCACCATGATCAATTCTCATTACCAACAACATACTGCAAGAAACACAAATTACAACAATGTAATTAGAGCGCTCTCCACCCTCTCGCAACCTTTTGTTTTAACAATATTTATTTTTTTAAAAAAATCTGGCATCAGGAGTGCTTGCCCAAGTGAGAAAAAAATTATCATACCTCTACCCTCACTCACACTAACGTTGAGCTATTGAAATGTCACAGCGAATGCTACATATTCTCCTTCTCACTGCCTATTGTTTTTATGCTACCAGTGCAGCTGCAACAGACCAGTCCATTCACATAGAATGGGGATATACCCCGCCCAGTGAACCAGCAGTCTCGGGTTTCAAACTCTATAAGGAAGGCAGTGCAGCCTGCGAAATCCAAAACCCCTATGCCACGTCCATGGATTGCACAGTGTCGCTTGAACAAGACACAACCAATTTCACGCTCACAGCGCTTTTTGAAGATGGCTCTGAAAGCCCTCACTCCGCTCCGTTTCCTTTTATACTTGCTTCAGATGAGGATGACGATCCTAACCGAGGAGAGGAGATTGTATTCAGTGGCAGCCACGCTTTTACCTTCTCCTGGGAAACATTCAACTCAACTGAGCAGATCAGTGAATACAAGATTTACCTGAACAATAGCTTACTGTGTAATTCTCATGATCCTGACGCCAACGCCTTAACCTGTAAGACTGATATCATTAACGGGCTCATGGCCTTTACCATGACAACTGTGAATGCAGAGGGAATGGAAAGTGAACCTTCCAATGTTCTTACATTCCACCCCAATGATTACCCGGAACTCTTCAACTACAAGTCAGTCACTTTTAACTGGGAATATGATGACTCAGCAGACATTACAGGTTTTAAGGTTTACCAAGACGGTAAAGTGCTTTGTGAAACGACCGACTCCACGGCCACAGCATTAACCTGCACCTCTAACTTTACCAGATCAACAATAGCTTTCGCCATTACTGCCGTAAAACCTGATGGTACAGAAACAACTCTTTCCAACACTATCATCTATACTAAAGAAAGTACCACCGAGCCAACTGAATTAATCGCGCAAATATCAGCAAATATGACGGAAGGAACGGCTCCCTTAACGGTCAGTTACGATGCCTCTTCTTCCACTGGAGATATTGCGTCCTATGCTTGGTCTTTTGGAGATGGAGACAGTTCATCAGCTAACAACATAGACCATACATTCTCCGTACCAGGGACCTACCAAACGCAACTGACACTTACTGACAGTGACGGATATACAAGCAAGGACACAGTAACTATTACAGTTGCTAAAGCAACAGTGGAAAATATCCCTCCAACAGCGGTGATAGTCCCATCAGCCATAACAGGAGAAGCGCCGGTAGCGCTCTCATTTGATGGTTCAAACTCTTCGGATGCAGATGGCACGCTTACCAGTTACTCGTGGAACTTTGGCGATGGTTCATCGGCCTCCAGTAAGAAAACATCCCACACCTACAGTTGTGCAGGATCCTACACAATCAGCCTGACAGTAACTGACAACCAGGGTGCTTCGCATACCAGTGCAACTATAGTTACCATAACAGAACCTGCTGAAGACGTGAACCAACCACCTCAAGCAAAGATGACGGTAACCGCGACCTCAGGCAAGGCCCCTCTTACCATCAGCTTTAGCGCAACAGGGGCATCGGATAATGATGGCAGCATTGCAAGTTATAGCTGGAACTTTGGAGACGGTACCACATCCACAGGCATCTCCGCCACTCATACATATTATGCAGAAGCAACCTATACCGCTACGCTCAAGGTAACTGACGATAAAGGGTTTGCCTCCACAGTCAGTAAAACAATCATGGTGGAACCTGCCGACGACGAGACACCTTTTGCCATAGAAGTAGGTGAAGTGACAGTGCATGGTAGTTGGGAAAAAGTAGAACTGGAAAAAACTTTTATCGACCCAATTGTAATAGCAGGGCCACCAACCTACAACGACTCCGCCCCTGGTGTAATGCGATTACGTAATATCAACCCCACCAGCTTTGAAATTAAATTTGCCGAATGGGATTACCTGGATGGAGACCATCCAGGCGAGACAATCAGTTTCCTCGTCATTGAAAAAGGCCACCATAATATTGATGGCACAATCATCGAAGCAGGAACCATAACAGGCACAACAAGGTTTACAGTAAATAACTTTCAGGAATCCTTTGAGGAAGCACCAATTGTCCTGACAACCGTTTCTTCCGAAAATGAACAAGAGGTTATTGCTGGCAGGATCAAGAACGTTACCACTTCCGGTTTCTCCTATTACTTCCGTGAACAAGAATCTAACCCGAATACCCATGCAGGTGAAGCCATCAACTACATCGCATGGCAACTAGGTAGTGGTTCCATAGATACCATTACTTTTGAGGCCGGCAATACACCAGATGCCGTATACAATGCCTGGTATGACATCACATACCAGAACAAAGGGAAACACCTCCCCTTCACCTTTGCAGATATACAAACCACTGATGGCGGTGACACTTCATCTGTACGAATGCAGGGTTCTTCAAAAACAGGCTTTCAAATCAAGGTTGAAGAAGAACAATCCAAAGATGATGAAGTCGGTCACACCAAAGAGGTTATCGGCTACCTCGCACTTACAAGCAGCGAGCAAGCAGAAAACCCCACGGTGATTGTCACCTTCAACTGGGAATTCCCAACTGAACTTGAAGAGACAATTACAGGCTTCAAAATGTATGTAAACAGTGAAGAAGTCTGCGAAGAAACAGATGTTTCATCGCGCTCAATAAGCTGTGAAGTGGAGCTGGAAGGTATACACACCTTTGAAATGACGTCCATATCAATAGCTGGTGAAGAGACCAACCTCTCAAACCAACTTCAGCTCGCACAATAACAACACGCCTAATATGAAAGAGAAAAACGAGGCCAACATGAAATGTACACTACCCAAACTCAAGACATACATTACCCAAAAGAAAAATAACTTACCCTTTTACTTTGTTTTAGCCACTTTCATTCTAGCAGCGCCGTTTGCAGCATTAGCAGAGGGAAACTTTCAAGGTAGTCTTAAAGGCGTTTCCATCACCCCTGCTAATGCAACTAATCTGCCGCCTGTAGCAAATTTTATATACACGCAAGACAATGGTACGTTTACTTTTGATGCATCGCCCTCATCTGACGCAGATGGAGAAATTGCCACATATACCTGGCAAGTTGGGAACAATGCTGCATCAGGCAAGACCGTAACCATTGGACTGACACAGTTGCCAGTAAACGTAAGCCTGACCGTTACTGATAACAGCGGCGGAGTTACCATCATTAATAAGTTAGTACAGGAGAGGCCTTACTCTTATTACGGTTATCCTGTAACAAACGGTATCCCTAATCACCCAGTTGGATCAATTACCGGTTATGGTGATCCTGATGTCAACGGTATTGTCTATACCCGGAAGGCGACTGCTATGGCAAATGGTTCAATAAATGCTATCAATCTCTACGCCCATACTGATGGATTCGCAACTGCCGTAACCGCAAAATTTTGTGTTTATAACGGAGATACTCTTATCGGTACTACGACTGACCAAACTAATAGTGGTTTAGTTTCGCAGTGGTCCGGTTGGATCCCCGTAACAGCAGTCAACGGACAAAGTTTAAATTACACCAGCGGTGATGTTTTGCATTTCGGCATATGTGCTTATAATAATACGCCGAACCGCGTAGCTCGGGATAAAGGAGCCACCATTTACGACCAAACTTATGCTAAATACCTTGTATGGAAAGACAGCACAACCATACCACTGACGGTTGATTGGGCCAATTCGAGTTATCGAGGCTTTATGACAGCTTTGAGGGTGGTAGAATGAAACAACTCATTATCTTAGTTTTCATCCTTTTTACCTCACCATCTTGGGCAGCAATAACAACCTTAACGGTGCAGGAAAAAGCTGGAGTTACAACCACGAATTACCCTTTGACCTTTGGACATGTCTTTAAGAAGGGTGATGCTGTTGGCACCGTTTCTGTCAAGGTTAATGGAGTTGCAGTAAACACGCAATGTGATATCCGCAACCGATACGAGGATAATTCTATTCGTTTTGCGGTTATCTCATTACTTGTGCCGTCCATGCCTGCAAATGGCTCTGTCACACTCACCCTTGAATCAGGGGGTACTAACTACAACACTAACCCTATGGCCAAGGCAGAGATACAGGCCACTGGTATTGATGCAGAGTTGCGTCTTACCGGTTTGTCCGGTTCTGGGTATTCAGGAAATTTAACCGCTGATCTGTCCACTGCCATTGCTAACGATACCAATCTTACTTATTGGATGTCTGGCGATATCGCTACTGAAATCATTGTTGAGCAACGATTAAACAATAGCCTTAATGCTGTGTGGGAAGCGAGGTTTTACCCCGGAACACCTTATATTCGACTTTCTCATACAATAGAAAATATAGAGGCTAATTACAGGGGTAATGTTGACTATGCCCTTGATATCAGGCAAGGCACTTCATCACTCCCATCCGTATACACCAAGCCCTCTTTTACCCACAACAATATGGGGCGATGGAGAAAGGTATTGTGGGTTGAAAATGAACCGCCAGAAATTGAGATGCATTATAACTTGCCCTATTTAATATCCACTGGGCATATACCTAATTATGACACCACTTTGACTGTTCCAGAAACAACTATATCGGATTCTTACGCACAATGGCAAGGGACAGACACCGACATAATGGGAACAGGATATATAGAAACTTTTTTTGGTGCTACTGGAGGAAGAGAGGATATTGGTTTTTTTCCTACATGGACAGCGAGATACCTCCTCTCTATGGATAACCGGATGAGAGAAATCATGATGAATCACGCTGAAATGGTTGCTGGAGCGCCTTTCCACTGGCGTGAATTTGACAGTACAAAATCCTTTTTCGGTAGTTTTGTAAATATTGACGACAGGCCAAGGGTCTACACTATCGAAACATACGTGAACAGTCCGGGGTTTGACAAGTTAGGGACTGCCATTGGGACCACATCGTCCGAGTGGTCATTGGATCGTTCTCACCAAGCCTCCTTTACTTTTGTTCCATACCTGATAACTGGTGACTATTTCTACTTCCAAGAAACACAATATTGGGCAGCATGGGACTTGTCAGCCTCTAACTATAATGCGGATTGGGGGAGAAATTACGACAAAGGCTATATATGCGATCAGGTTCGTGGTGAAGCGTGGGGGCTTAGAAACATCGCACATGCAGCAGTTATCTCCCCTGACGGAAGCGCAGCAAAAGCATATTTTACTGAAAAGGTTGTCAACAATATACCATACCAACTTAATCTTATACAAAACAAATACCCAAACTTCCATAATTCGGGAAGAATGACTAACACGGATTCACAGCACAAGCATATCACAGCCGATGTTAAGTATGTAACATCTCCTTGGATGGAGGACTTTAAGGGGCTTGTCCTGAGTGAATTGCGCTATTTGGGTTTTGATACAAGTCCTGTAATGGATGTATACAATACTTATTTTATTAATCGGTTCACTCCTAGCGTATGGAATGCATATCTTGGATTTAGCTACAGGTTCCCTCTTATACTCGAAGATGGCACAGCTCTACAGACTTGGCCCGAAGCCGCAAAAAAAATTGTCAAGAATACCCGCAACTCATATTCGGAAACCTATGCTTTTGGTTATGCTTCTACTGGCAGAGCTGTAGTTTCAACCTTGACAAACTACCCCGGCGGACTGGCCGCATACAACTGGATAAATAACAACGTTACTTGGGGGCAGACTCCGCAGGGTGGCAATATGTATGCCGATGATCCTACGTGGGCGCTTGTGCCTAGAACTATTTCGCATATTCCTACTATCAAAAGCATTAGCATTAAGTAGCCAGTGTTTAGCGCGGAGCATAAATGCCACCAAAGCAGAAAGAAGTGGTCCCATTTTTGGACCACTTCTGGAAAGACAGCTTTTTTACCACAGGGAGCATACGGAAGTGTACCACCATAGAATCTGTTTACACACCGCATTGACAGCTTATTTATTAATGCTGTACGGATAACCTTCTTCTCTATTCTGGAATTTTAATATTGCTTTATTTCTTATGAAACCGTTTTCTATCTCTACAGCGTTACTCAATATTGTTTCATTTTTATAACCATTTTTCCCAGAAGAAATGTGTTTAATGAATGGAAGAATCGCCCTGCTAATTTCGTATGAACTTGTTTGCCAATATATAGTAGGCGTGTGGTCTATTCCATAATAATAAGAATTTGATTTTCTTATTTTAAACACAGGATCTTTAAAAGTGGTGGGCTTTGCAAATTCAAACCCCATATTTTCATCACATGATACATCTATAATTAAAGAATTGTCTTTTAGTTTTTTAATCCTAATATCATCAACAAACATGATTGGTTTATTTGGGTTTTGCAAAACACAATTTACAATGATATCTGCTTCACTAATAATAGTATCAAAACTCCTTTTACCTTCTAACCAAGCCCTTCCGCCTTGAAATACAAATTGTTTGTAAGAAACAGCAGGTATTTGCTGTTGTACCAAATAAGGGGGGCGCTTTGTATAGACAGTTATATCCGAAATCCCTTGAGAGAGGAGTCCATAAATAGCCCCTCTTGCAGTATTACCAAAGCCAAAGACAATCGCTTTTTTCTTGTTGCCATAAATTCCTGTCAATCCTCGTACTTGTGTCGCGTGCTGTACTGATGCGAATCCTGCTATCTCGTTATTCTTATGGAAAATGTGATGTTTGTAGTCACCTTTTCCAGAAAACATTGCTTCAAACGCAACCAATGTTATCTTTTTATCTATTGCTGCTTGTGTTATCTCATATCCTTGCACACAATGCGGCCATCCATATACAATTTGATCATCGTACAAATATTTTATATCTTCATTGCATATTTTTGGGATAACAATAACTTCGCAACACTTAAAGAGGCTCTCTCTAGAAAGGATTCCACCGATTATATTTTTTATTGAATCAATCTTAAATCCAAAATCTTCCGCATATTTTTCCTCAAAATAAAGATTTTTCAAAATATCTTCTGGTATCTCTCTAATATGCTCAGGGTGTATTGGTATTCTTTTTTCATTTTTTTTAAGTGATGTACCAAAAATTGCTGTTTTCATTACTATCCTCTCTTATGAACTCTTGCTAATGTATTAGTTCACGTGATTAGTGGTCTAGGCAAAAGGCCATTCTCTTAGAGAGTCTATCTCTATCCGGCGTACACGTGAGATTCGCGATCAAATTCGCAGTGAAACTCCAGCAAGTTGTAAGGCAGACGACGGTGCAGCAATGCCCCCACGTTACCAAGCCGTAAATGACTGAAAAACGTATATAGAAACTTAATCAGTCAAACTGAAAGCTATTCTTTCTTTAAAACTATAATTTTTTCCAAATTGAATTTTTCAAGTTCTAGCAGCTTGCCGTAAAGCCAGTCTCTATGACCAAATAATGGCCAGAGAAATAAAAATAATACTTTATTTTTAAAATTAAGATATTTTAGCACTCCAATGATAGCACGATAATTATTGAGCCTCTCTTTCTTCACCTCTCTACATCTCTTTTTCACCTTAGACTTCTTAAGAGGTTCGTATCCTTCTGGAAGGTTTCTAGTGCCATAAGAATGATAATAACTTGGCCAGAATTTTTGTAAGCATATTTTCTGAAAGAAACAAGAGAGTTTTTCTTTTGGGGAGTACGCGAGACATGTTTTAACAAAATTTAGATCCAAATACGGGTATACCAAAACGTGGCCTTTGGGAGTCATCATGGTTGCCATTGGGCTAATTGCACGTCTTGTTCTAAGTAAAAGGAACGCCAGTTCAATGCCGTTCAAGTTATTGGGATAAGTTAAAAGTTCACGAGCTATTTCTTCCCTAAAGTCATCATGTGATGGGAATATAAAAGAAAGATTTGAGAATACCCTTTTGTCTACCAACTGAGCCAAGACGATTTCTTTGTCATTGGTAGCATCATCATGAAGTCCATCATATTCCCATCCACCATTGCCAATTGCATCGCCTGCAAGTCCATCGAAAATAAGTGATGGCGGTTGGGCTCTCAAATATTCCATCATGGGCATTGCCCATCCGTGCATGAAAGACTCTGAACCTATAAGATGACGCCGGTGAGTAAGACTATTCTTTAATTGGCCACCAAGGTATGCAGAAAGAATTGTATTCTCAGCTCCCATTTTTTTTGCATGGGGTGGCGCGAATACAGCATCTATATCGAAAAATTGGCCATCTTTTTCGTGGTAACTTTGGCAGGTTAAGGTAGTGAATGATATTCCTCTATCTAAAAAACTGGCTAAAAAGCGCCTGGAATCATAACCGGAGGAATATGGCAAGATAACATTATCATGCTCAAGCAACAAACATTTATCGATTGATTGTTGACATGCTTTTTCAACTAATTGGAATGCATTAGCATCGATACTTTGATTACCTTCTGGTAACGATCGTAAGTCGAACCATCTACTTAACTGTAGCGTGTCTTCGGATACGTTAACCTTCATACCGGTCTCTAGCCGACGAATGTCTCGGAAAAAAGATCGATTACCACAAATGAAACCATTCATTATCAACGATAACCAACTGTAAAAGTCCGGTTCATCAGAAAAGATACTAATCAAAGAAGGGTGTGAGCTGAATAGAATAAGATTGTTCAACTCTCTGAAGTAAACAGGACTTATCCCAAAGGGGTCTGTTTTTATGGAAATTGATTTTCTTTGTTTATCAAAGTGAATGTAAGTAAATACCCCATTGATTAGTTTTTCATCATAAAATAAATTCTTTTTTTTCTCACATGATGTGTAAGAATGAATAGTTTGATCGAGTTCATACCCTATAAATAGTCCTACATTATTTTCATCTGAAAAGATTTTATCTTTTTCATCGCTTTCAATGTGTGAAGTCAAGATAAGTATCTCAGGTGACAAATAACATTCAAAGCTATCAACTCCTTCAATTTTATAACTTTTCATTTTTTTTTGCTTATCAAAACAAACAAAGAAAAAATCGGTTTCGTCAAAAGGAGTGTTAGTTAACTGACTAAAGTCAAATGAAAATTTCATAACAAACTGGACTGTCCTTAAAAATCAAATTGTAACTGATCGATGGGCTCTGTGATAAAGCAACTTCTTTTCTGTAAATTTCCTTTTACTTTCGTTTCCCTATAATTCACGCATAGTGCTGATCGGCGAGGCTATCAAGGCCAAGCCTTCGGTGCTCGTGCCTCGCAGCCTTGACACCCTCG
>PDQK01000042.1 GCA_002746685.1 Desulfobulbus propionicus
TGGCCGTCCCTGTGGAGACAGTCTGTTTGTAGATCAACTGGAAAACCTTCTTGGGAGAAAGCTGAAACCCCAAAAACCCGGGCCAAAAGTGAAGAATTAAGTATGGTGTCCCCGGAACATGTCCCGGAACATGTCTGTCCCCGGAACATGTCCCGTGTCCCCGGAACATGTCCCCGGAACATGCCCGTCCCCGGAACATGCCCTGTCCCCGGAACATGCCCGCGGAACAGTCCCCGGAACAGTCCCTGATTGAAACAGCCAAGGCCAGCGAAGTTGAGTCATACGCCTATCTCCGACATATTCTTAATCTGTACATGTTTTTGCTAGGGAAAACGTCCTCTCAAAAGCTAAAGCATCAATTCCTCGTAGAAAATAATTTAAAACTCGGATTCTCTTTGGTATACTGCCCGACTTTTACCAGTCGGTAACGCTGAAAGAAGAGGTGCTCCTACCTTTAGTGCGCTTCTTATCTTTTTGCGATTCCGTGTTTTTTGTTTTTTTAGGTCTAACCTTTACTGTGAAGCGGTGCACATGGTTCATCGCGTACCTATATTATGCGAACCAAGTTGAAAATACTGCTGCCTGGCGAGCAGACAAGGATGATTACCATTGCCGCCTTTATCGGGATCATGGCAGGACTGGCAATAATTGCTTTTCACGAATCCATGGATTTTGTCCATGAAGTCATTTTTGTTGGCGGATATAAGCTGCTCAAAATTGAAGAGGGGGGCTGGCGCAAGTTGCTGCTTCCCCTGTTGCCCATGTTTGGGGTTACTCTCCTTATCCCTTTGTCTCTTGCTTTTCCTGGCAAGGTAAACGGGTATGGATTGACCGCCTTTTTACGCCGGGTGAACCTGGAAAATGGGGTTATCAGGGGGCGTAATATTTTTATCAAGATAGCAGCTACCGCATTAACCATCGGTTCGGGTAATTCAGCAGGGGTGGAAGGCCCCATTGCCCAGATTGGTGGGGCTGTAGGTTCCCAGGTCGGCCAACGCTTCAGGGTTTCCGGTAAACGGATGAAGGTTTTTATTGCTGCCGGGAGTGCAGGCGGGATTGCGGGTATTTTTAACGCCCCCCTGGCTGGGATCTTTTTTGCTGCAGAGATCGTGTTGCTGGGCACCTATGAAATTTCCTCTTTTGCTGCCCTGGTGATTGCCTCAGCCCTGGCGACCGTTGTTTCTCGGGCCTACTTCGGTGAAGTGCCGGCTTTTCCGATTCCTGATTTTGAGGTCGTTAATTATCTGGTCGAAATTCCGCTCTATACCATGATGGCATTTATTGTAGGCATACTTGCTGTATTACATATTCGCTTTTTTTATTACGTGCGGGATAAATTCAGAGATTTTCCTCTCCACGCTCAGCTTAAACCCCTTGCAGGTGCCTTTATTGTTGGGTGTATCGGTATGGTGTATCCGCAGGTCATGGGGAACGGCTACGAGTACATTGAAATAGCCCTTGCCGGAAAAGGTATTGTTGCAGTGATGTTTGCCCTGATTTTTCTTAAATCCATAGCCACATCTGTAACTTTAGGTTCGGGTGGGGCTGGCGGGGTCTTTGCACCGGCACTTTTTATCGGAGCTGTGATTGGTGGGGCCTTTGGCGGGGTGGTACATTCTCTTTTCCCTGAGTATACGGCATCCACGGGTTCTTATGCCACGGTGGGGATTGGCGCTTTTCTGGCCGCTTCCACCCATGCACCGCTCACCGCTATCTTCCTTTTATTTGAGATGACAGGGAACCACATGGTTATTGTCCCGGTCATGTTGACCGCAGTGTTAGGAACCATGACCGCTACCCGCTTTTATTCTGATTCCATTGATACCGTTGATTTTACCCGTGAAGGAATTGATATCCATGAAGGGCGTGAGGTGGCCATCATGAAATCCATCCGAGTAGGGAAAGCCATTACCGAGGAGGTTGATTTTATAAGTGAAAATGCCAATGTAAACCATCTGCTTGAATTGTTTAGTATTTCCCGTGATTCTTTTTATTTTCCTGTGGTGAATCATAAAGGGCTCATGGTTGGGGTGGTGTCCATGCAGGATGTGAAAAATGTCCTTCATGATGCTGAGCAGAGGGTCTGTTACCTGGTTGGCGCTATCTGTACCCGTGATGTGATCATGCTTACCCCGGACGACACACTGTATGAGGCCATGCAACTCTTTGACGTGAAGGGTATTGATGAAATTCCAGTTGTTGAAAGCCATGACGAGCCATGGGTGCTGGGGATGCTCAGGCGTCAAGACGTGGTGGCTGCCTATAATCATGAAATGATCAATCGGGGGATTACCGAGCGGGCAGAATCCATCAGAATGCTCTGCTCTTCAACGTAACTCATGAACATATCGAATAAAAAGAGGCTGTCTTGCATCATGTGAGACAGCCTTTTTTTATTGCCTGTGACCTTGTTTGGGAAATTCTGCTCTTTAAAGCTGTCGATTCACCGGTGAGCATGTATAATAGGTGAATAAAAGAAGATCATTGTAAACGGGAGGTGGCCGGTGGAAATCGTGGTACATTCATTTGGGTATAAACATGGGCACCCGGAAGCTGATGTGGTGCTGGATGTCCGGTTTCTGCCCAATCCGTATTGGGTCCCGGAGCTTAAAGATGGCAGTGGCTGTGACCCCGAAGTGGCGCTTTACGTGTTGAACAATGAAAAGGGCCAGCAGTTTTTAGCACACCTTGAACCCTTTCTCTTGTTCCTGATCACTGAACATCAGCACAAAGCTCGCGAGCAATTTACCATCGGGATTGGTTGTACTGGAGGCCGTCATCGCTCTGTGGCCGTTACCGAACACTTACGCAGGTTTTTAGACAGTTCAAGTGTAACCATCCGCTCGTATCATAGGGATATTGATAAAATATAAAGGAAAACCAGCCGTCAGAACCATTTTTTTTAAAGGAGATACCATGAAAGAATTATTGAAAAATGTTGTGTATACCGGAGTGGGAGCTGCCTTCTTGACCAAAGAGAAGATCGAGGATCTTAAAAAAGAGTTGGTTGAAAAAGGCAAGATATCCCAGGAGGAAGGCAAACAGTTTGTTGACGAGCTGCTCAACAAATCTGAAAAAGCCAAGGATCAGCTCAACCTGTGGATTAATGCACGGGTTGAAGAGCGGGTTAAACAGCTTAATCTGGTGACCAGCGATGACCTTGCCGATCTGCGCAGACAGGTGCAAGAGCTTCAGGTTGCAGTGAACGAGCAAAAAAAGGCTGAATAATACCGTATGTTGTCTATTCGCAAGCTCGGTGCCATCGGACGGACCTACCGCCACATCAACCGGTATCACCGGATACTGAGGGTATTATTTAAGTACGGCTTTGATGATTTGGTCGACCGGCTCCACATTGACCAGTATCTGGAAACCGGCTTGCGGATGATCAACCGTAAACCCCGTGAACAGATAGCCCGCCTATCGCGGGCAGAGCGATTGCGCCTGGTTTTTGAAGAGCTTGGCCCAACCTTTATCAAGCTGGGGCAGTTGCTCTCCACCAGGCCAGATATTATCCCCCCTGACTACCTGGAAGAGCTGGCAAAGCTCCAGGATAAAATCTCCCCCTTTTCTTACGCTGATGTGTGCACCATCTTTGAAGAGGATATGGGCAGGCGGCCGGAAACGCTGTTTCGTCATTTTGATGAGCAGCCTCTTGCTGCTGCCTCCATTGGTCAGGTCCACTGTGCAGTGCTTGCTGGTGGAGAAGAGGTGGTGGTCAAGGTGCAGCGGCCAAAGATTGAAAATATCATTGCCGTTGACTTGGAGATTTTGGCCCACATTGCCGGGCTCATGGAGCAGTACCTGGAAGAGGTGCGGGGCCATCGTCCCACAGCCATTGTCCACGAATTTGCCCGCAGCCTGAGCCGTGAGATTGATTTTTCCATAGAACTCTCCAATATTCAACGCTTTGACATGCAGTTTCAGGGCAATAATTCCATTTATGTGCCCAAGGTCTACCCCCAGCTCAGCACTGAACGCTTGTTGGTGATGGAGTTTATTGATGGGGTTAAGTGCTCGGATATCGAGAAGCTCAAGAATAACGGCGCAGATTTGCCCCGGCTGGCAGAACATGGCGCACTGTTGATGATGGAACAGATCTTTACCCACGGTTTTTTCCATGCTGATCCGCATCCGGGTAACATTCTTATCTTGCCGGATGACACGATCTGCTTCATCGATTTCGGTCAAATGGGGCGTCTTTCCATCAAGGATCGGGAAGATTTTACCAACCTGGTCATGAGCCTGGTTGCTGGCGATGAACGCAAGGTCACCAACAGCCTGCTGCACGTCACCATACAGCACGGTGAGCTGGAACTTGCAGCGCTAACCGGCGATCTGGGGGATCTCATGGATATGTATCTCTACAAACCGTTGGGTGAGCTTGAGGCAGCAAAGATTCTCCAGGATATTCTTCACCTGGTTTCACGTCATAAGCTGGCCATAAAACCAAGCCTGTATATGATGATGAAAGCGCTGGCAACAGTGGAAGGCGTGGGGCTGATGCTTGACCCGAACCTGCAACTCATTGAACTTGCGAAGCCTTTTATGCGCAAGGTCCAGTATGGGCGGATCCAGCCGGAGCGGCTGTTCAGTGAATTAAATACTACGGCTCACTCCTATCTGAGCCTGCTACGGGAGATGCCAGAGGAAATTCTGGCGATCTCACGTCAGGTGCGCAGCGGTAAGCTGAAAATGGAGTTTGAACACCGTGGGCTCCAAACCCTTGGAGCTGCCCTGGATCGGGTGTCCAATCGGGTGGCCTTTGCCATCGTGCTGGCAGCGCTTATCATCGGTAGCTCGTTGATTGTGCTCTCCGATATTCCGCCCCGCTGGAATGATATCCCCATTATCGGGTTAATTGGCTTTGTGGTGGCAGGGGTAATGGGGTTCTGGCTCTTACTTTCAATCATCCGGCATGGCCGGATGTAGTCCCTTTTTGCCTGCTTATTTCCTTTTCCACTCACCTCCAACCTGAATAAACTGTCCGGCTGGGGTCTTTTCGATGGCTTTTTTTCCTGCAAGCTGCTCAACGCTGTTGAGTGGTGCTTTATTGCGCTGGGCAATTTCCTGATAGTGCTGCTTGCGTTTTCCATTGATGGTTTTCACCAGTTGGGCCACTTCCTTGTTGCCACCCTTGACCGGTGCCAGGTAACCGCCAGGGGTCTCTCCCACAAGTCCTTGAGCCTTGGCATCCTGCAGGTCAAGTCCAAAGGAGGTGGTGGCCATGGAACAAACAAAAAACAGAGTAAAAACAAAATGTAATATGGTTTTCATGGGATGCTCCCTTAAAATAATCCGCTGTCTTCACTTAATACGTCATCAAGCTCTTTTTCCACCTTTACCTGAATTTCATGTTCAATTTTTACATTCAAGTTGATGGTTATAGGCTTATCTGGCGGTGCCACCTGCACGGTTGGGGTACAGCTGGTGAGAACAATCAACAGAAACAAAGCTGTTGCAAGATGTTTGAACATGGGGGGTACCTTTTCTCTGTTTAGTGGCTCAAGGCGATTGTCGTGTGTTTTGCAGTCTTGAATTTAATTCCTCTGTAAATACATTATTATACCTTAGGCTTTTGAGAAGAGAAAGGAGATTTTGTTCGGTATGGACGTTGAGATGAACTGGCCGCGTGGTGGAAAGGGGCGGGCTGATCCCCTGGAGATGCAGGTCTACCAGCAACGTGCCATCGGGCTGGTAGGTCACCGGAGCCCGAAGCACCGTGAAATGAAACTCTTCCAGTGCTTTAAGTGTGTAAGCCGTGAGCTGTGAATGGTTTGCACTATCTTCTTCCAGTATATAACTGATGGTTCCTCCCTGCTTACCCCCCGTGAGGATACCACCATCAACGCTAATGGTTTTCCCTGCAATGTGTATGGGAATGGTCCCGCTTATGGTTCCGTCCACCTGCAATCCTTTTACCTTGAACAAGGACGTCACTGCTGCAAGGTCAATATGGTTTGCCTCAACAGTGAGCAGGTGATCAGGTACGTTGGGATCAAAGGTGAAAGGTTGTGCGTTGACTGTCCCTTCAAGGAGGTCAAAACTACATTGGTTGAGAGTAACCTGCGGCTTCTTTCCCCTGGATGAAGGGAGAAGTATACAATTGCCTGTGAGATTTTTTATGGGTACTGCCCCCTGGATCTGCTCCACAGACAGGGTGGCAGGTGAAAGAGAACGGAGTTCAGGGAACAGCTGAAGATGTTCACTGAGTTCAGCTCCTGAAAAAAAGAGGTTGGCCCCGGTTCCTTCAGCTTGACTGAGATGGGCTTGCAGCTTTACTTGGGGGAGCTTTTGGTGCCCCCATGCTACATGTGAGCTGAGCTCCAAATGCCCGCCACTGAGCTTAATTGGCAATTCCAGTCCCTGAACAAGGCTGTCCATACTGTTTGCACTGGTGAAAACAATGGGTTTGGTGCTGGTGAGGCGTGCTTCCCCCTTTCCTTGCTTCAGGTTATGGGAAGCATGCAATTGCAGGCGTCCCTCAAGAAGAGGAAGCTCTGTGGTCACCTGTGCTTGAACATGTTCTTTCTTGAGGGTGATATTTCCTTGTACATCAGCCAGAGGAAGCCGGTAGGGCGACTGAGTAAAGGTCAGGAGATCAGATCCCACAGCAAAATCTGCAATAACTTCTTCTGGTTGGAGTACCAGTTGTTTGGTAGTGAACTCCAGCCCTTCAGCAGTAATCTGCTGCTCTTTTTTTTCAAGCGTGAGGTGGTCAGTGTGCCATGACGGAGCTGAGATAGTGGTCACTCCATGGTCACCGCTTTGGACCACAACCGGAATGGCTGTTGTTGGTGTAAGGTTGAGACTCGGGATGTGCAGTCCAGCCACATCAACCTTGTGTAACCGGATTGGGTGAGCGGAATCCGGGGTAAGTTCCAGCCCGTTTTTGGTTTTGAGAAGAGTGGGAGGGAAGAACTCCAGTCTGCTGATGTGGTGAGTTCCCAAAGCTATTGCATGGATAACCCAAGGCGCTTTGGTTGCAGGTTGCACTAGAACCTTTTGTGGGCCTATGTGGACGCTCCCGCCCAATCCCAGGCAGGCAGAGCCTATGGATGCTGTGGTGCGCACCGTGTTAAGCGTGAGGGAAGAACGCTCTGCAATGGTTATGTGGAAGAGATCGTTTAACTGGAAGGCAATATCAAGGACGCCATTCTGGATTGCGCCTTTATCTGTCACCAGATTGTTGAAGGTGCTGTTGATATTGACCGTGAGTGCTTCTGTCAACTGGGCAGCGAAATCATAGCTAATCACACCTGCATAATCAGAGGGAACACCAAGCTGGGGAAAGTGGTGGGTGAGTTGTTTAAGATCAATGGCTCCTGACCCCTTGATGCCCTGCCTGGAAAGCTCACATGCTATTCGGGTTTTTGGGGTTTGTTCAGAGAGCAGTTCCAGCGTACCATGATACTTTGTATTGGCTGCCCGCTGCACCTTTGCCTGGACGCTTTTTCCCTTTCCTAAGCGCAGGATTGCCTGTCCTTCCAGCGTGCCGGGCGCACTGTTAAGGGTAAGGCTAATGGGCGTGGTGTTGATAACGTCTACAGGACTCCCTTGCAGAAGCAATGTATCCACTGCAAGATGTTCAACTGGCAGGGAGAGCCTGTCCAGCACTTCGAGTTGCTCTGCAAACTGTTGCTCTGCTGGAAGGGTGAGCTGTTTTTTGGGTTGGGCAGCCGCTGTTTCAGGCAGAAAAAGAACCGCTTTGTGGATGTGAATGTTTTCTAACTGTTTCTGTTTTAGCCCAGCAAGGGTGAACAACAGTGAAACATCATGGAGTGTAACCCCATACGTTTTACCTTCAATATTTTTGCTTGCAGAGAACGTCTTGAATGAAATTGAGTTGGTATCAAGAGCGGCAACATCACAGACCACCTGATCAATCTTTGCCCTGGTAAGCGCAAAAAGAATAATTTTTTCAATCACCTGTACTCGATAAGAGAATGCCAGCGCAGCAAGTGAGAAACATAGGAGGAAGAAAAGAAGGAGTTTTTTCATCTTTTAACGACAAAAGGCGATGCTATGAAGAAATGACGTTTTTGAGTGCTCAACGCCTACCAGGCGGGACATTACAGTGCTCAATACTGCATTGCTGCCCGATTGCAAAAGAGTTAAGGCCTAAAGAGCTCCATGTATAAAATTAGGTTGCCACTGATACCGTACCATAAAGTGGTGCACTCGTGTTACAGAATCTACTGTTGATTTTTTGCTGACAGCTCTTTACTATTAAGCTATTTTTCATTTGAACGAGCCAACTTGGTTGATTTGTTCAAATTAAAAATGTCGCAAAAGGTGAAGCAGGGCTTGCAGGAGCCATTTTTTGCAGCCATCTTACCTCTACAAGCATGTAATCTACATGCGATTTTTTACAACCAACCACGAAGAAATTTTATGAAACGAACGATTTACTGGATGCTCTTTGCCGTACTGTTTTCCCTGTCTCCTCTGGCTTGCCTTGCTGCGCCTGACGAGGTTGAAGTGCAAAGTGAGGTGGCAGCACAGCAAGAGAAGGTGCAGAAAACCTCTGATATGCTGGTCGCCTTGCTTGAACTGAAAAAGAGTTTGAAAGAGGAAATTGTCCTTTCTAAAAGAAAGCAGAGAGAGAGCAAATCCGATGCCGAAAAAACAGCGATTGATGAGGAGATTGCCCGGCTCGATAAGCAATTTTCTGAGGCCACTACAGATTTTAAACGGTTGGCAGTCGGTGTTGAACTGTCACTGTTTGAGGAGAAAAAACCGGTTACATTCAGCTGGCAAGAAGAGGTGGGCCGTCTGCTGGAACCGGCAATCAAAGAGCTCCAGCGATTTACTGTCAAGGCGCGGAAGAAGACAGAATTAAAAGAGAGTATAGACCGGTTGATCATCCTGACCCAGACAGCAGATCAGGCCGTTGATAACCTGAGTAAGCTTGAGCAGAAGACCGAAAACACGCTGGTCAAAAAAGAGGTAAAGGCGCTTAAACCAGAATGGCTCAACGTGCAGAAACGGTTGAAGAACAAGCTGGATTTAGCCCAGAGGGAGTTGGCCCAGCTGGAGGAACAGGATCTTTCATTTATGGAGAGTTCTGAGATTTCAGTGCGTAATTTTTTTCGCGAGCGGGGGCGTTACCTGGTTATTGCTGTTGCTGCATTTTTCACTATTCTGCTTGTGTGCCGGATAATGTACCGCATCATTGGAGCACTGTTCAGAAAAATGAACGGAAAAAGGAAGCAGCGTTCGTTCAATATGCGGCTGCTCGATCTGTCGTTTCGAGCTTTTTCCGTGGTGTTAGCCATTGGCGGTCTCTTTTTTGTGTTGTATCTGGGCGAAGACTGGTTCCTGCTTTCCATGACCATCATTTTTTTTCTTGGACTGGCCTGGACCGTGCGGCAAGGGGCGCCGATCCTTTGGCAGCAGATGCGGTTAATGCTCAATATTGGGGCTGTTCGGGAAAATGAGCGGCTGATCTACAAGGGGGTACCCTGGCGAGTGAAGTCGCTTAATGTTTTCAGTGAGCTGGAAAACCCGACCCTCAACATCGTACTGCGGGTTCCCATTGAAGAGCTGATTGGTCTTGCATCAAGGGCCTATCATCCTGAAGAACCCTGGTTCCCTTGCCGTAAAGGGGACTGGGTGGTGGTTGGCTCCAAATCCAGGGCCAAGGTGATCAGCCTCTCCCACGAGCTGGTAGAGGTGGTGGAGCGGGGTGGCAGCAGGATTACCTATACCACGGAAGCCTTTATTGGGGCGTGCCCTACCAATCTTTCCAGAAATTTCAGATTGCGGGTACCATTTGGGCTCAGCTACAGTGTACAGGATCACATCACCGATGCGATCCCGGCAACACTCAAGGCATACATTGAGCAGCGGCTGGAGGAAGATGGCTATGATGAGGTATGCCTGAACCTGAACGTGGAGTTTTACCAGGCCAACGCCTCTTCACTTGATTTGCTTGTAATAGCTGATTTTGAAGGGAAAGTGGCGGATATCCAACGGCGGCTTGACCGCGCTCTGCAGAAGTATTGTGTTGAGTGTTCGACTGCCAACAACTGGGAGATTCCTTTTCCACAGCTTACCGTACATACCGAACCTGGTGAGGCGGTATAACGGCAAGGGAAAAGGCGTGTAGCGGTCCTGGTTTGCTACAACGATATTCCTGGACCGCTTTCATCTGGAAGAATTCTTTTTTAAGCAACGCTGCAACAGCAGATGGATTGTGCAAGGAAAAAAGGAAAAAAGAGTTTGGCTCTTTTTTCAGGTACCCCTTGTTGGAGGCGTTTTAGATGTTATTTCGGTAACGTAATGACAAAAGTGGAGCCGCCATTGTCGTTGGCGGTAATCTGTATCTGACCGTGGTGCTTTTGCACCACCTGCTGTACGAGATTTAAGCCCAGGCCAAATCCCTCTGCTTCCTGGTGGTCCTTGCCACGATTGAACTTTTTAAAGATTGCGAAACGGTCTTGAGGACTGATTCCAGGTCCCTCATCAGCAATATGTATAACCAGGTTTTCCCGTTCTTCAACCACGCTTACCGTTACTCTGCTCCCTGCGGGGCTAAATTTTATAGCATTATCAATAAGGTTGATAATCGCCTGAAGGAGCAAAAGCTCGTCGCCTACCAGGTGAGTGGTCTTGCTTGGCAGGTTGGTGGTTATGTGGATATTTTTTTTAACAGCCACAGGGGCAACACTGCTGATAGCCTCATGGATCAGGGTAAGTGGCTGAAAAGGAAACCTTTCAAGCTGCTGTCTGCCACTTTCAATGCGGTTGATATCAAGAAAGGTTTCGATAAGTGTTTTCAGTCGCTGGGACTGGCTGCAGATGGCTTCAGCATACTGTTTTTGCTCATTATCAAGACTGTCGGCCAGAATTTCTCCATAGCCCAGAATGGTGGTGAGCGGGAGCTTGAGCTCATGGGAGACAATGGAGACCACCTCATCCTTTACCCGTTCCAGTTCGCGTAATTCTGTGACATCCTGGAGGATGGCAATGAAGCCGGTAAAGGCCGGTGCCTTTGTCTGGAAGCGGTGGATGGTGACTTGAAAGTGATGCCGTCCAGCCACACCCAGGGCCTGGATTTCAAATCTAAGCGGGTAGTGTTTTTCAAGTCCGTCGGGGTCAGCAAGGTTCTCAATGTTTTTTTCAATGGTCGTGAGCTTGTTATTGAGTTGTGTAAGAAATGCCTGGTAATCAGGGAGTGTGGAGGCGTTGTTGGTGCCTCTTGCAAACTGTTGCCACAGGGTGTGGAAATGGACATTAGCAAATATACAGCTCCTGGTTGTTGCGTCCCACAGAGCCAGCGGGGGCAGCTCTTCTTTAAGCAGGTTATCCAGAAAATTGTGTTGCAGGCCCAAAGCGTCAGCAGCAACGCGTAGGTGGTGGATGTATTGCTGAATCCCCAGTCGGTGTAACAGGCCAGGTTGCTGTTGCTTCATTTGCTTTGACTGGGGCAGATAGGTAGCAACCTCTGCCAGTCCTTTGTTCAACCGTGCATTCAGGTCTTCGATTTGTGTGTAAATTTTTTGTGCTGCCCACAAGGTTTGCTGCAGCAGGTGGAAAAGGTAGCACAGCAGGAGCAGAGCGCACGGTGTAGCTATATCAAGATAGATGTTGTGATAGAAAAAAAACGTCGCTGCACACCCTGAAATGCCCAAAAAAATACCGTTTATGAGCAGATTGAGCCGTTCGCTGAACCGGGGCCAGATAAATACAGCTAGCAGGGCTAACCCTGCTAGCTGCAACCAGAAAACCAGCTTCAATTCATGGAGAAAGGTTTGTTCTATCAGGTTAGCGAGGATCGTGGCCTGGATTTCCACGCCTGGCGTAACCTGGTTGCGGGTAAACGGGGTGATGTAGGTATCATACAACCCGATGGCTTCAGCCCCGATGAGAACCATCCGATGGGCAAAAAACTCAGGAGGATATACCCCCTGTACAACATCTGCGTAGGAAAGATAGAGGAAGGTTCGCTCTGGTCCATAGTAATTGATGAGCTCATCCTTCGGGCGTGGGTACACCACAGCCTGATCAGTTACCTGGGCCATAGCCATGCTAAACGGTAGATACTTCCCTGAAGAAGTGAGCCGTACCTTTCGCACCAGCCCATCGCCATCAAAAAGGGTTTCTATGCGTCCCAGTGTTGTATAGCCGCTTATGCCTGGCGCTGGAAAAAGAGTGGTACCGTCGCCTGTCTGCGCAATGGAAAGCACCGCTGGTGGTTGCTGCTTAAGCTGGTTGCTGAAGGAGGGGTCATCCGAGGTTGGTTCGGGAAAGAGGATGTCAAAGCCAACGGCTTCTGCCTGGGCCAGACGGGTGAGAAGCTTGGCATGAAGCTTGCGCGGAAAAGGCCAGGAGCCGAGCCGTTCCAGGCTTGCTTCATCAATGCCAATGATAATTACCGACTGTGGTGGTGAATGTGGCCCCCGGAGCGTAAAAAGCAGGTCAAGCGTAGTGTGAGAAAGCCGCAGGGAAAGTCCGCTGAGGTGGAGAATAAAGAGGCAGCACACTCCCGCAGTAAACAGCACAAGCTTGGAAACGAAACCGCCTTTATGCATTATGGCAATTCTAGAGCAGGATAATTGCTACAAATACCATCCCTACCACAACCTCTTGCCAGCTTAAAGGCCCACGCTCAATGGTCAGCTTCTGGGGGGAGGTCCAGGGCCCTATGCTTTGTTTTTTCCCCTGGCCCATCACGCCCCTGATGCGGACATAATATTCCCCTGGTATGAGGTGTTTTTTCAGGGTGTAGGATGGTTGCTTGAGCCCATTTGTTTCAATAAGAATTTCGGTAAAATTTTTATCATCAGCCACCTGCAGGTCGTACGTGCACTGAGCAGACATTGCTTCCCATTGCAGCGCTGTCAGCTCTTCTGCAGAAACGGCCATGTCTCCCAATTCAAGTTGTTTTACCACCTTAAAAGCGATAACAGGGGAATATAATGATTCAAATTCGTCTTCTGCAATGGCTTGAACACGAAAGAAGTATTGACCTGGTACCAGCTTTGTTGTGGTCAGGCCCGGTTGAGAAAGCGTGTCTTCAGCAATGACTGTGGTAAACTCTCTGTCTGTTGCCAGTTGATAGTGAAATTGCCGGGCCTGTTCTTCTTTCAGCCAGCCAATTTCCACCTGCTGATCCCATGAAATGAAATCATTTGCAGGCGTTGCAATCAGTGGAGCAGATGGAGTGGTGCGGACCCGAAATGGATGTGGTCCACTGGGAGCCCCTTCAAAACCCTCCTTATCCAGGGCTGTGAGAAAGCTGAAATAGGTGCCATCTTCCACTCTATCCAGGATAAAGTTGGTGTCAGGTGCTGCGTACAGTTCTTTGATCGTGTTGATTCCTTTGTCATCCCCTGTGATCCGCAGGCGAAGCTGTTTGGCCCTGTCGTACGCTGGAGCAGGAATTACAGCAGGCAGGGTGCGGTAATAGTCTTTTGTGGGTAAATCTTCTGGTGGGGCCAAAAGCACCTTGGGTGGCGCAGGAGGTGCTCCTTCCTGTACTCTGGTGCCCTGGTTTTTATGCAGGGTGATTGCTTTGCCCGCTGCAGCAACTCTAACCTTGCCGTTCAATGTTTCCACTGTACTCTGTTGGGCATTTTCCACTTTTATCCGGTACTCAGTGCCACGTACACCGGTGATGGCTGTCGGGGTGCGAATGATGTGACTGTCGTTTGGTTGGAGGGACTCCAGAAGGGTATTGAGCACCCGGCCAGAGTTCAAGGTGTAACCGATCTTGATTTTGTCGTCACTGAGCTTGACCATGTAATCGATGGTCAGTGTGGAACGGGGCTCAAGGCGGAGGTACCTGTGATCAGGAAAGATCACATGGGCAAAAGAGTCCCGGCTGGTTTTAAGGGTATCTCCTGTGCGTAAGGTTGTTCCTTTTTTCACTTGCAGAAAGGTGCCCTTGGAGGTGCTTTTGGTGACGTCACCGTGTACAGAAGCTATTTGGGCCTGTAACGCTGTAACTTTAAGCAGCGACAATGGAACGAGCAGTTCGGTTTGCTCAATGATGAGATAGGGCGGCTTGAGCTTATTTACCCTGGCAATGGTTTTCCAATCCTGCCTGGTGTGACAGTAATCCCGGGCAAGGTGAATCAGGTTGGTCCCTTGTTCAACATGAAGCGGGATAGTCAGCTCTGCCTGTGCCTGATCGCTGAGCAGAGTAAGAAGGAGAACAAAGAAAAAAGAGACGGTTTGGTACAGGGACTGCTGCATATTCATAGGAACATCCTAGAGTGATTAGGTGGCGGCGGAAAGTTTGTATCCGATTCCTGGTACAGCGATTATCTGGACAGCTCCTGGTATGGTATTGTCCAATTTTTTGCGTAAATTGGTTATGTGCATTACCAGGGCCTTGGTTTCTGTGTTGGGTTCATATCCAAGTACGTTTTTCAAGAGCTCCTTGTGGGTAACAACGGAATCCTTGTGGTTGTTGCCTGTAATTTCACGCCGCCCGGTGTCAATGGTAAGCGGGCCGATGCTTAAAATCGTGTGCCGGGTTTGGCTTACCAGGGCAGCTCTGCGGAGTTGGGCCTGTATCCGAGCTTTTAGCTCGCGCAGGCTAAAGGGTTTGGTAACATAATCATCTGCTCCCAGCTCAAGCCCGGTCACCTTGTCGTCTACCCTGTTTTGATCGGTGAGTATAATCACTGGTGTTTCATTGCCGCTGCCGCGAAGTTTTTCAAGGAGAGTAAAGCCATCCTGATGGGGCATGATCACATCAAGTACGATGACGTCTGGCTGGACACGCTCAATCACTGCGTCAGCGTCTTTGCCATCTTCCTGAATAACAATATGTGTACCCTGATTTTCAAAATAGGTTTGCAACATGGAAAGTATGTTGGGATCATCTTCAAAAACAAGGAGAGTGCAGGAAAGATTTTCAGGCATAATACATTGTTAAGTATTCATTGTATGTTGCAAAGTAAAATACAACGAA
>PDQK01000033.1 GCA_002746685.1 Desulfobulbus propionicus
TTGCCGAGGCTGCCTGATGCCTATTTTTAATTTTTTACTCTCAGGGCTTGTAGCTTATCACAACCATCAGGCTGTCCAATCAATTGGGTCCACCGCCGGGTATGGAAAGACCCTTTACCAATTTTATTGCTACCTGCAGCGATTACCGGTGAATTACCACTAAAATACCATCGATTCAGGTTTGCAAATCCTTCACGAGCAAAGGATTATCGAGCTTTCATGCCAGCTATTTTAGTGTGACAATTGCTTATAGAACAACAAAAGAGAAGAGGAATAAAATGACAAACACACAAGAACAAATCAACGACTATCTTGGACCTGAAGGGCCAGCCGCCTTGGTTATTCGAGAGTATCTTATGCCGGTTGAGGGGCCTGACGGCGTTTTTTTCCCCTCAACATTTGCTGACATTGGTTACAATATCGACTATGAAAACCCACAAGATAAAAGGAGTCGCAACATCGCTCTCATAGACAGCGTTGGCTCTCAAGCAAATCGTATTGAACCACTTTTTACAGAGGGCGAGTACGCTAAACTTGTGCCGCAAATTACCATCAAGGCCGGAGAAAAAACGGTCAACCTGATCAATGCGAGCCATCGTGCCGGCGATGCCATTGCCCGTTGCTCCTCTCTTAGAAATGACTTGCATACAGCATTTAATGAAGTGAACAAGGGCAACGCGCTCCCCCTTGCCAGGCTTGCTCCCACATCACTGGTTTTTGGTGTTTGGGATTCCCGTGGCACACAGGCCAAACTCCCACGGCTTGTCTCGTCAACCATCCGTGCATACGACGTCCGAAAACTGACCCGCTCGGCAACCTATTTTGCACCTGTCGATTATTCCGCTGAAAATATTTTCACTGAAGAAGAACGGGAAAATGCAGAAGGTAACACCAAAAATCCCCTTTCAAAATGTGGGTTTGTCAACGCATTAGCTCCAAAAACTCATGGGGGAGTCATCGCAGAAGGCGGTATCCGCCGTGATGCTATACTGGCGATTTCTGCCTTAAAGTTACTGAAAGCCGATAACGAAGAGAACACCATAAAACTGCAGCAATATATACTTGGCCTCGCCCTGATCGCCTTTACCAGGCTCCCTCTTGGTTACTACCGTCAAGGTACAATTCTTGTCCTTGACCCGGAAAAAGAAAGAGAATCTTTTATGGTCGCTTACGATGGAGCTCGCACGCCTTTAACCTTTACCCACGAAGCTGCACTTGCCTTTGCAAAGGATGCTGCCAAAACATTTGGTATTGGCGAAGACAGGGAGGCAACTTTTGATGCAGATATTGCCAAGCAAGAAATAAAAGCAGCCAAAAAGAAAAAGGGGTAAGGAGTGTTTTATGCCAGAATATTTCTGCATCACCATCCATTTTCTGGGTAACGAATACCATGGTCGTGGCGACCAAGGCCAACTTGAGTGGCCACCATCCCCCTTACGCGTTTATCAAGCTCTTGTTGCCGCCAACGCCCGGCTTGGCAACCAAGCTGATGAAGCCCTCGGCTGGATAGAGAACCAGAAACCACCGGTGATTTTTGCACCTTATAGAGATGCCATTCAACCGCAAGGCTATACAACCTATGTTCCGGATAACCTCGCGGATCTGGTAGCAAAGAGCTGGGTTAAAGGAGGCAATAAGGATATTTCCCATTATCGCTCAGAAAAAAGAATTCGTTCAACTTTACTTAAAGAAAGTGAAATGCTTCCGGCCATCCATTATCTCTGGCCGCTGAAAGAGGGGGAAACTCTCCCGGCATGCAAAAAGATCATTGCCGTTACCCGAGGAATTTCACAATTGGGGTGGGGTATTGATCTTGTAATTGCTGACGCCACAATTTTGGCGGAGCGTTCCACCACAACCCTTGTCGGTGAACAGTGGGTAGTGTCCGAATCCTGTGGAGGCACCCCTCTTCGTGTTCCTATTGCAGCGACCTTGGCAGACTTGACAAACCGCTATAAAGCTTTTTTAGAACGTATAAGCCTGGACAGCAAGGTTTTCAAACCTGTTCCGCCAATTTCGCAATACGCTCTGGCAAACTATCGCCGTGCATCAGAAATGTCGTATCCGCCCTACGCTATTTTTGCAATACGGAAACCAGATGACAGCGGTTTTGCTCCCTTTTCGACCACAAAGCGAGCCTTGCACCTCAGCGGCATGATGCGTTTTACTGCCAGCCAGCCTGATTTCGCAGCGGCCCTTGGTTGGGATGATCACAGGGTTGCATCTTTTGTTATGGGCCATGAGGAACATAGAGAGGAAGGGGTTCATCGGCCTGTAAACGGTACTCGTCTTGTGTTTATCCCTCTGCCATCCATTGAATACCGGGGTAGGAAAATTGGTCAGCGTATTGGCGCGATTCGCCGCGTTCTGGTTACTGTCAATGGAACCATTGCAAATGAAGAATTCAATAGCATTGTACGCCATCTCGAAGGCCGTGAACTGATCAATGAAAAAACAGGCGAGGTGGCAGCCTTTCTCCGTCGCCAGTCACCTAAAGACGGTGCAATCAACAAGTATTTTGTTAAATCAAGTGAATGGTTTTCGGTTACTCCGGTTATTCTACCTGGCTATGACGATCCCGGAAAATTGCGCCGTCGTCTTAACTCAGCAACACTCACACCACAGGAAAAAGCCAATATCATTTTGAAACTGGAAAAGCGGATTGAAAAATTGCTCCGCAAAGCCTTGTTGCAAGCTGGATATCCAGATTTGCTCGTACAACATGCCGATCTGAACTGGCGTGGTGCTGGCTTTATGCAAGGGACTGATTTTGCGACGGCATACGCTGTACCCAGCCAGCACCGTCGTTTCCGTCGTCTTCATGTCCACATAACCTGGCGAACACCTGAGGGAAAGCCACTCTCCATTTCTGGTCCACACTGTATAGGTGGCGGTCGCTTTACAGGGGTTGGTTTATTAGTTTCAGCTCAATAATAAAAAAATGGAAACTTCCCCGCTCATTCCGGTTCGTATGCTTAACGAATATGTCTATTGCCCGCGTCTGGCATACATGATGTGGGTTCAGGGCGAGTTTGCTCACAGCGCAGACACTGTAGAAGGTGCAATCAAACACAAAAGAGTGGATAAAGGTGGTGGAAAGCTTCCTGATAAAGCAGCAAATGAAGAGGACAGGATTCATGCCCGGTCTGTGTATCTCAGTTCAGAGATGCTGGGGATCACTGCAAAGATAGACCTTGTAGAGGGCACTGGGCAGACAGTCCAGCCTGTTGATTATAAAAAGGGCAAGCGTCCTCATGTACAATCCGGTGCATATGCCCCGGAAAGGGTCCAGGTTTGTGCGCAAGGACTCCTTTTACGGCATCATGGCTTTACCGTTGATCAAGGTTTCCTCTATTTCATAGGTTCAAAAGAACGGGTGAAGGTGATCTTTGATGAAGAACTGATCAATGATACTTACGCCGCCATTGAAGGGTTGCAAGATGTCAGTAAACTGGATGAACCACCTCCTCCCCTCGTTGACAGCCCCAAATGCAACCGTTGCTCTCTCCTCGGCATCTGTATGCCAGACGAAATAGGTCTGCTTACCAAACTCCGTAAAAATATCCGTCCCATTTACTCAAGAATCGAGAAAGCATTGCCTCTCTATGTGCAGTCTCCTGCCAGCTATATAAGAAAGGATGGGGGCCAGTTGATTATTGAGGAAAAACGGCAAAAAGTTGCTGAGGTGCGCCTTATGGATACTTCGCAGGTGGTTCTTTTCGGGCACTGCGGGATAAGCACGCCTGCACTGCATGAGTGCTTCAGAAGACAAATACCGGTTACCTTTATGAGTTACGGAGGGTGGTTTCTTGGCCATTGTGTGGGAACCGGGCATAGCAATGTGCAGAGTCGTACTGCGCAATATCAGGCAAGTTTTGATGAAAATATTTGCCTGCAGCTCGCACAATATTTTGTTGGGGCAAAAATCCAGAATTGCCGGACCCTTCTGCGCCGCAATTGGAAAGACAGTGTGGATGAAGAAGCAAAGGCACCAGTTGCTTTACTTGCCGAATTCAATAATGACGGACAGCAAACAATCCGGACGACATCTCTTCAGCATTTGCTGGGTGTGGAAGGGAATGCCGCACGACGTTATTTCCAGCACTTTACCTCCATGATATCTCCGGAGAAAAGAGAATTAACAGGTGGATTTGATTTTAGTGGACGTAACCGCCGACCACCAAAAGACCAGGTCAATGCGCTTTTGTCATTTGCCTATGCCATGTTGACCAGAGAGTGGACAATTGTTTTATCGGCTGTTGGACTAGACCCCTACCGGGGCTTTTACCATCAAATGCGGTTCGCCCGTCCTGCTCTGGCGCTCGATATGATGGAACCTTTCAGACCCTTGGTGGCAGATTCTGCGGTAATCTCCGCAATCAACAATGGTGAGATTAAACCCGACGATTTTATAAAAACAGCAACCGGGTGTACTTTAAAACCCAGCGGCAGAAAACGATTTATAGGGGCTTTCGAGAGAAGGGTAGGCCAGCAAATTACCCACCCCATTTTTCAATATAGAGTCAGTTACCGTCGCCTTTTTGAAATTCAGGCCCGCCTGCTTATCAGATTTCTGACAGGTGAAATTCCTACCTACCCATCATTTGTTACGCGTTAATTGAATTTGCCATGGAACACATATACCTTGTCTGCTACGATATCTCAGATCAAAAAAGATGGCGAAAGATATATAAAACCATGAAGGGGTATGGTGATTGGCTTCAGTTATCGGTTTTCCAGTGCCGGTTAGACAAAGAGAACCTGCTCGTTATGACAGACACCCTAACCAGTTTGATGAATCGCAATGAAGATCATCTCATGGTAATAGACATAGGGCCTGCCAGTAGTATTTCCCTTAAAGTAGAAAGTTTTGGTCGGCCTTTTATGCCCATCACACACAAGGCTGTAGTTGTCTGATTTTTACGCCAATTCCACGCGAGCGGTGCTATGGTACAATATTCGCCGAAAGTGCTCGCAAGGGGTTTTGTTCTTTGAAAATCAAATAGATAAGTGTAAATATATTCTTAAGATGGTATATAGATGTTTCATCTTCCGCAAGTGCAATGCAACATCTCGCAGTTAGCCCCTCAATCTCCTTTGCTACAAGGGATAGCGAGGGGGCTATTTTCCGGAGTCCCATGGCTCCGGCCTCATTGAAGCCGGCAATAACATTTTCCGGAGTCCCATGGCTCCGGCCTCATTGAAGCTTTCACCTCCAACTTGGTCCATATGCGCTCGCAATAGATTTTCCGGAGTCCCATGGCTCCGGCCTCATTGAAGCTTCTACTATCTCAATCAGGTGTTTCAAACTCCGACATTTTCCGGAGTCCCATGGCTCCGGCCTCATTGAAGCTTATTTGGATCTAAATCAATACAAATTGGTTTTTCATTTTCCGGAGTCCCATGGCTCCGGCCTCATTGAAGCAAGGGTTGGTTGATTATGTGGCAGGGGTTGAGGCTATTTTCCGGAGTCCCATGGCTCCGGTTCGACCGGCTCAGCGCCATGTATCGTTAGCAATAATGAGAACCTTAACCATCTTTTCATCGGCAGTACAGTGAGTTACAGCCCGTCTTTTTGGGTATACATCGGAAGTACAGGCAAACCTGTTCAGAACCATCAATAAACTCAACACCACCAAGTTGTACCACCGGAACTGCAGGTTTATCAGCTTTTCCGATAAAGATAATCGCATCAAAACCTGCAGCATTCATAGCCTCGGCAACCTTCCCACCTGAGTAGGATTCGAGGGAAAAGCCGGTGAAAGGTGATTTTGTGTACACTCCAAACCGGCTCGCACCCCAGAGGCGGCTACCACAAAAAGGACCGGTGGTCAAAACAGGTGATTTTCAGGAGATAAGGGTCCACTCCAGCAGAAGATGTGTAGCCAGCCCCTTGCCGCCCAGACAGCGAGCAAGGACCTCATCTACAACCGTTCATAATCCTTATACCCCAAGGTGTTCAGCGTGGTTAAGCATTCAGCTCAACCAGGCCTGCTTCCATGATATCCAATCCTTTTTTCAATAATTCGTCTTCTATGGTCAGCGGCATCAGCACACGAATGATATTACCATTGATACCACACACCAGGATAGTCAACCCTTTGTCAAAACAGAAAGCAGCGAGCTGTTTTGCCGTTTCCGGGGCTGGAGTTCCATCTTTATTCACAATGGCCAACCCCCGCATTGCACCGATACCACGAATTTCGCCAACTATATTGAATCGATCCATCCAGGACTGGAATGTGTCGGTCAGAGTGTTACCCAGCTTTTGAGCCTTTTCAAGCACATTTTCTTCCTCAAAAATATCGAGGACTGCATGGGCAGCAGCGCAGGAAATCGGGTTTGCACCATAGGTGCCGCCCAGACCTCCAGCATGAACAGCATCCATGATCTCTGCCCGGCCAACCACAGCACTAAGCGGCATACCAGCAGCAAGACTCTTGGCACAAGTCATGAGATCTGGTTCCACGCCCCAGTTTTCCATGGCAAACATTTTTCCTGTTCTGCCAAAACCAGATTGAATTTCGTCTGCAATAAAGAGGATATTATGCGCCTTACACAACGCTGCAAGTTGCGGAAAAAACTCATCTGGTGGAGCGATAAATCCACCTTCTCCCAATACGGGCTCTGCGATTATGGCCGCAATATTGTCGGTATCGATCCCGGTAATGAAAAACTCCTTCAACTTTTCAATATCACCAAAAGGAGCCCGATAAATTTCTGGGACAAAAGGACCAAAACCCCATTTATAGGGCTTCACCTTGGCCGTCATGGTCATGGTGAGATAGGTCCGACCATGATATGCGCCATCAAACACGACGATACCGGTTTTTCTGGTATAATAACGGGCTATTTTAATTGCATTTTCAACAGCTTCCGCACCACTGTTAATAAAAAGCGCTTTTTTGGGAAAATCACCGGGGGTAATTTTGACAAGCCTTTCAGCAAGACGGACAGCGTTTTCGTAGGGGTTAACCATAAAACAGGTATGTGTGAACTTTTCAGCCTGCTCCTGTATCGCTTTAATCACCTTGGGATGCGAATGCCCCACATTCATGACCGCAATGCCTCCGGCAAAATCGATAATATCACGACCTTCAACATCCGTGAGGACAGCTCCTTTTGCGTGCGCTATATAGGCTGAGGTTCCACTGGCATAACCGTCAGCTATAACCTCATCCCTGATTTTCTGTATTGCTGCGTTGTTTTGTTTTGAATTCATATTAACTCCTAAAAAAAAATTAAGACTATCTGCACCCAGAGCCAGACTGAATCATGCCAGACGATGCAGCCACAGGAAAAGAAACGGTGCATATATTAACACGATGACCCATTCATCGAAAATAAAATAACTCCCCCTATGAACTCATTATTCTGAATTTTTCCTTAATCGAAATGTGAGACTGTTCACCTTCCTATATCCTTTTGTTTATACATCTTTTTGATCAGGAAAAAAGGTTCAGAACAACCGGTAATTATTTCTGTCTGGTAACCAGGAGGTTGACGGTTCCTGAAAAATGAAACACCTTCAGCTCATTGAACGTTAAAATAGGATTGCAAGTAACAATCAATTTGGAGATATTCTGCCTAAAAGTGCTTTAAACCAGTTGTAAAGGTTACAGGCATCTTATTTTTTTCATGAGATTGACGCGTCAGCAAAAGAACAAGAAACGAATAATCAGGACTAAACGACAGGCACAATCACAAACATGCATATCTATCAACTCACCTTTCTGATAACGTTTATCTGTATCAGCGCCATTGTTATCCGGAAATCACTTACGGTTAAATCAGCAGATGATTTTTCTGTTGCCGGACGATCACTCTCCTCTTCCGGGGTATCATGGGTCATTGTAGGTACACTGGTTGGTGGAGTTTCTACCGTTGGAACCGTGCAGACAGCATATACCCATGGAATAGCTGCCGGTATCTTTACCTTTGGCAGTGGTCTTTCCTGTTTTTTACTCGGTTGTTTTTTTGCAAAAGCGTTGCGGGAAGAACAGGTGGTGACCGTATCAGAATATCTGGGCAGGTATTTTGGACAGCGATTTCGCTATTATTGCAGTGCAATAAACTCCTTTGGCATGTTTATCCATGTGGTGGGACAATTCTTGGCAGCGATTGCCATTTTGAAAACCATTTTTGGCCTGAGTGATACCGTTTCGATTGTGGTGACTATGGCCCTTATCGGAATATTTGTTGTGACAGGAGGGGTTACCGGAGCAGGTGTGATTGGAAAAATTAAATTGTACATGCTCTACCTTATTATGCTGGTCAGTGCAATGGTCGCACTCTATAAAGGCGGGGGAATGACCACTATCATCTCCAGCCTTCCTGAAGGACTGGACATGTTTGGATTCAGTCGGTATGGTCGTCAAACAGCTCTGGTGGATATGGCATCCATGCTCCTCGGGGTACTCTCAACCCAGATCTACCTGCAGGCCATTTTTTCAGCAAAAAATGTGCGAGAAGCCAGAAACGGCGCATTTATAAGTGCGATGATAATTCCTCCAATTGGAGTGCTGGGAATTATCGTAGGGCTATATCTGCGCGCTCATTATCCAGAGATTGGAGACAATCCTGCCCAGGCGCTGCCCTTTTTCTTCCGCCAGACCTTTCCACCGGTAGTAGCGGCCTTCTTTTCTGCAGGTATACTGCTCATCGTGCTTGGCACAGGAGCTGGGCTTGTACTTGGAGTGACAACCAACCTGTATAACGACTTTATGGTCCGTGCTCAGTCTATTTTTGCTAAAATACCATCAATTATCCTCGTAAGATTGAGCACTCTGGTGGTTTTAGCTTTGGCTGCACTGTTGGTGGTTACTGATCTTGAATCAACCATTTTACGTTGGAGTTACCTGTCAATGGGATTAAGAGGAACCGCTGTCTTTGCAGGGCTCTTCATTCTGGTCTTTTGCAAGCAGATTGCATCCTCCCGGCTGGTTCTTGTTTTGCTGTACCTGCTCCCTGCGATGTATATCCTGTTGAGTATCCGTTAAGTTCTCGCACCTGGCATGATTACGATTGCTAAACGTTCTGCACAAACCATTGCATCCTGGTTTTCAGGAGGCAGGGCTACAACGCATTAAGGATAGAATAGCGACAGAAAGACAAAGAAATTGTTGATAGAGCGATAATTGATTCCATTATTGCTCCTGCGCAGGTATGCAGACTTGGGGCTTTGCAAGAATAGTACCCCATATATTATGCTGGTTTCGTTTGGGTATAACCAAAAGGTGCTCTACTTCCACACCTCTGCCGACAGGGCATGAAAGATGATTGCATAGCTACAACCAGCAAGATCTGTTTTGCATTAAAGCATGAAATAGAAGTGGTGCCAAACGACACCAACACGCAACCGGCCTCCAGACACCCTACCAAGCAACTGATTTTGCGGCACTTGTTTTAACTGGTCGGGAAGAGAGGATTCGAACCTCAGCTTAACCTACTTATATTATTTAATTTTATTTCTAAGTGTAAAACCATTGTACAACTTCTGATCGCTCGCTTCACTGACCGGTGAGCCTGCTCACCGGTCTTTTTTCCTTGGCGGTAAATTTATTTTTTGTATCTACTGTGATCTTGTGTTCCCATGTTCGGTTGTTGGTGTGGTAGCAACCCGTTTTCATCCTTCATCTGTTCTAAACTTTTACCAGCTGGGGACTTTCCTTTATTTTGCTTTTTAAGGTTTTGCTCTATTCTGTATAAAATCCAATGTATTCTTTTTAGTTCTTGCCATGAAAAATATACAAAAAAAGGCATTAACATAGTTGCAACGCCAACTATTAAAGCTAATATGAATAATATAAAACTCAAACCTGCGAAAGCTTCCATTTACAAACCTCCAATTTTTAAGCTATTTTTTCATTGGTAACTTCAATATTATTCCGTTCTTTTTTCTCCTTTTCCTGCCATTTCACAAATTGAGGAAAAGCTACTATAAACATATTTTCAAACCAGTTTGTATTTTCTCCACCTGTTTCTTTTATCCATCTATTTATTTCTTCCAATATCTCTTCTTTATCTGCTTTTTTGCTTCCATTTCCTAATAACAGCCAGTCTGGTTTTATTTTATATGCTTCGCATATACTTGTTATAAAAGATATTTTCGGTTCTCTTCCCTTTAAGTAATTATCAACTGTTTGATTGCTTAAACCTATTTTTCTTGAAAATGAAGAGACGTTTCCCCTTTCCTCCTCTTCAACAATTATAGCTATTCTTTCTAAAATTTCCCTAATTGGGTATTTTTTGCTTGACTCTTTTTCCCTGTTCATTTAGTGTTTTCCTCAAATGGAGAAAATTAACGATATCTTTTTAATAAATTTTTTATATAACCCTTTTTATATAATTTTCGCAAATCTATGAAACTAGCAATCGGTCAACTCGCCTTCGAACGCCACATTATAAAATGCAGCTCATGCAAGGTAGATTACGAATCAGTAGAACTACCAAAAAACGGTAAACTTCGTTCTTATCTTCAGTGCCCGATTTGCCTTAGTAAAATACCTGTTATCCTCCACCACAAAAAACCTCGCTACTCTCGCAGAGAGGGGCGGGGTTTTTTTGTGAGAAAAGCCGGATTAACTCCAGCTTAAGAATAACCTCAACCAAAGGTGACACAATGTCTCTAAAACTCGGCCTCCGCCAAATGCGCATTAAAGGAAAAATTGTTGAAGTAGACGTTTCCGAACGTAACAACAAAAAAACTTACCACCATCAAATTGTTCTTCCTGCTTCTGACGAATATGGAAGCACCAATGGAATAGTCGTTTCTGCGGATCGTCTTCTCGGTCGTGAACAGGAAATAATCGAAGTTACGGTTGAATTCTCTGGATATATCCAACGTGTTCAATATCCGGATAAGCAAACTGGTGAAATGCGAGAATTTAAGCGACGTAACTACTTTTTCACAGAAGTGAAACAAGCGGCTTAATGACCCCTGAACAGTTCGCAATACTGCTTACATATCTTGATTCTTTAGTCGAGATTGGCTTCTGGTTGGTTCTTCTCCTTACGATCAACTCCGGTCTCATAACTGCTAATATTGTGTCTTCTGCTTTCAGAGCCCAACCATCAAGAACCCATCATGGCGAGTTTTGATTTCATATTGACTTATGGTTACGCACTCGGTGTTGGTCTTCTTGTAATGATCTCAGCTCTCGGCCTATCTTGGGCTATTGACTGGTTGAGATCGACCCTTTGGCTATAGGCGCTTATTGTCAAGGCTCAAGGCAATAAACGTAATCCACTAACCCTTGCGGAGAAAACTCTTATGTTGACTCAAGCTCAATTTGATACCGCCGCCGCCGAAGTTACTACAATGATCGGCCTCGCAATTACAGGTGGTATGGGCATCTACGGCTCACTGAAAGGTGTGTTTGTAGGTCTCAGCATTTTTTCTCGCCTGATCTCAGGCCGTTAAAATGCCCAGCTTCCCCGTCATAGATTTTTATCTCATGTCTACGGAAGCTTTGAAATGGCTAGCCATTGCTTCAAGTGCCATTTTCTCAATGGTTGTCGCCCTTCTTGGTGCAATGGCTGGTCTTAGAGCTTTCTCCAGATTTCTTACTACACGATGACTGTAATTGAAATGTACACCGGTGCCATGGGTAACGGAAAATCAGCCATAGTAAACGCCAAAGTTTTCAGATATCTGCGCCGTGGAGCTGTTGTTGGTCTTAATTATCCTCTTATCGACGAATGGGCAATTACCTATGCAACCCGTATGCTTCCCCCTTCTGCCAGTGATCAGCGCATACTTGATTACGCCATCGATTTATATGAAAGAATGTTTCGCTTTGGTTCTATCCAATCATGCTACGAATTTGCCGAACTTGTACCCCAGCTTTCTACCGGCAAAATGGCAAAGGAAAGAGAACGTCAAGGCGTACAAGTTTTCGATGAATGCGGCCTCTATTTTAACGCTCGTGATTACATGAAAGGCCGTAATATGCAGTTCATACAATATTTCCTTAATCTTCGTAAATTCAAAATATTTGCTTATTTCATGTCTCATTCTGATGAGGATATTGACAAGCAAATTAGAGCAAAGGTGGAACTCATTACAGAATGTCGTAATCTCGCAAACCGTCGCTTTGCTGGCTTCGATCTTTCTGTTTTCATCAAAAAACCTAAGTTCCGTACTATCTCCATTGTAAACGGTAAAGGCTCAGGACGTGGATATGCCGAACTTAAAGAAACGCATACCTTAGATTTCGACACCTGCGACCTTTACGACACTTTTTTGCTTTTCAAAAACGAGGACATGGACGAGGAATTTGAGCTATCACATCAAGGTACTCACCCACAAGAGTATTACAAAACTGCTCAGGAAAAACGAAGAGAGGAACTATCAAAAAAGGCTAAAGCCGCTGAACTCTACCCTAAATATTATGATCTACTTCCTGCCGTGTAACATGAAAAACCTACTAATATTTACACTTTCTTTAGTGTTTTTTTGCGTCCTCACTCTTTGGGCTGGAGGTGCCTACTCTAATACTGTTGCGTATCCTGAAGGTACAGTATCCATAGTTTATTATAACGCTGATACCCACACAAAAATATGTGCTCGTACTCCAGACGGGAAAATACACGTAATACCCGGTAATGAGGATGTGATTATTTATTCCTCAATTACGGATACAAATATTGATTTCAACGTTCCTACTTACTCTATTTTCACTAATTACCCTCTATCCTCTATAATAAAGCCTTCTGTAATTTTTATTAAATAATTATGATACATATATTATTTATAATTATTATTATTTTTCCATTTGTATCTTTTGCTGATACTGGACCTTATAGTGGTTCTAATACTGGTGATGAAGTTTACCTTGATAATGATTGTTATGAATTGACTGAATTTATGGGTTCAAACACTCTATATAATCAAAATGTACCTAGTTTTACTGAATATTGGGGACAAATCGGACCAATAGAGGGGGATTATTGGCTTAGGTTTCATCGAAAAACTCCACCCAATAAATTTGATTTTGAAAATTGGAAAAAAAAGCCTTGTAGCATCTCTTTGCCCGATCCAATTTTTCCAGCAAAATTAGGCTCTGGCTGTTTTGAATATCAAGGCAAATACTACTCAGACGAAAATATTAATGAAGAACCTGTTGGTCAGTGTCAAGACGGATTACCCATAAGTTCTACTGTTGTTGACCCGTCTTTTTATACCTCACCTACTCATATCGAAAATAGATCAGGTTACCTCTGTCGAACATCTCAAGTAATCCATACTGACTGTTCAGACAATTATAATTTTGTCTATCTTGATTGCTACGCCGGAGAAAATACCGTATGTAGTAACGATCTTGATATCGACGGTGATGGTTATAGTATCAACCAAGGCGATTGTGATGACGAGGATAATCAAATTCATCCAGGTGCAACAGATATATGCGGTGATGGGGTAGATCAGGATTGTTCCGGCGGTGATTTGTCTTGTAACGATCAATCGGAAGTAGGCGAAAGTTGTTCTTTGCCACTTCAAGATCACTATGCAATTAGGGGTAGTACTTGTGTTTATCATTATAGTCGTTATCGTTCTTCTTATTCAGTAATGCAATCTGGAATGCCAAAAAATCCGACTACAATTGTTGCTTTTATGACAGCTTATGGATATTCCGGTTCGTTTTGGGGATGCCGCACCAGTATTGATGGTGTTAGTGATAGTATTTATCAGGTTGGTGATATTGTTGATATGTCATATTGCGATCCACCATCATCCTGCAACAATAATGGAACCTGCGATCCAGGCGAAACAACAGAAAATTGCCTAAGTGACTGTCCACCCTCAAGTGATGATCCACTTACCTATCAAGCTTATCAATCAGTTTATGATAAAGATCAAGAGCTTGCCAATCACCTAAATACACAAAAACTAGAATCTTCTTTTGATGTTTTCAAACAAACAGCGATTTATCAAGTACCTGCATCACTTCCCATCATTCTTGATAAGTTCACTGGTGGTGGATGCCAAAATCCACCTTTATTTACAGCAGATGTATTTCCAGATCGTTTTTGCTCCGAAGATTTGACTATTGATTTTTCTAAACAACCTTTATCCTCTTTTAACAATTACGTTGTTCCTGTTATACGCTGGCTTTCTGGTATTCTTTTTTTAGTTTTAACAATTAATCGTATCAAGAGGCTTTTTTAATGATTTTTGGTGCTCTTACAAAGTTGTGGTCGCAAATATGGGCTGTAATTGGCTCCACCCCGACTTGGGCTGAAGAACCCCTTGAAGCTTTACGACAATTTTTAATATGGTTCTATGATTTTGTAGCTGATCTGTGGCAAACTTTTGCAAATGTCATAATGGACGTATTATTATGGCTTTTGCAATATCTTTTTGATTTTGCCGCCACGCTTCTAACTGTAATTTCTGCCTTTGCTCCCAATTTAGATATAATTTCCCAGATTTCCGATCCCCCTATACAAGCTCAACAAGCTATATGTTTGATGAACTGGATACTTCCGATGGACGTTATAAGCTTTTGCCTATCGGTTTACCTCTTGGCTCTTGCCTGGTACTACTCGGGCGGCGCAGTTCTTAGATGGTTAAAAATAACAAGGTGATAAAATGCTACAATCTATTGAAAATGTAACAGGTTTTACAGGTCTTCAACTTATTGGAATTTTTTTGATACCGTTCTTCGTGTTCGTTCTTTGTCCTCGTCTCGTTCCACTTTTTAAAATGGTATCCAGACGTTTCAGATCATAGGACGATGTTTCTAGAAGCACTTATTTTTTATGTGGGGTGGATATGTTTACTCTTACTTTCTACGTTGATCCTCCGTGGGCTCTGGAATTGGTATTGGTTCATGTTTGCTCTTTCCTGTTTGGATAAGGACGAATTGAACTACCTATTCTACGAACTATCTATGGACGAAATTGTACAAAAAAAACCGTTCATAGAACGAAAACATCTCTCGTATGAACGGTTTTGCTTTGTTAGAAGGTTACTTATATTTTTTCGTAAATCTCATTAACTATGTTTTCGTAAATTATATTATTTAATTTATCAGCGTGTTTTGTTTTATACTCTTCATGCTTCACAGCTATTGCAAACCACATATCTATGATTCCCTTAGCTTCGCACTTGTAAGCTAGTTTTTCTTCAAAAGTACTGGATAGTTTGTAAAAGTTCATAGATTCGATTACTTTATTTTCAGCTAAGTTTAATAGTTCAGTGTACGTCATGTTTTTTTCCTCCATTTTAGGTTTTGAGTTTATAGAAATACATTTTAAAAAAATGTTTTTCTAAATCTCTCGCTTATTGGTTCAACCGTAATGGAGGACAGCTCAATAAAAAAATGCTCCTGCCAGCGCAAGCAATAAAAGGAAAGTTTACTCGTTTTTGAGTTTTCAAGAAAACTAATGAATTGAAAACCCAAGCTACAACAAAATTTTTTTATTGAACTGTTCCGTAATGAAGGTTTCCTTTGCATAGCAAACAAACTAATAAAAAAACATTTATCGTATACCTTAAATATGATCTATGAAATTCTAAGCTAGTCGAGATCCACTTTCATTTTTTGCGTTTTTTTGCCGTTTTGCCGTAGTCCGAAGCGTAGCGGAGTAATGCGGCAAACCGGACAAAAAAACAGCGAAAAAGGGAAGTTAGCTCGACTGCGATGTATCTATTTAAAAAATTTCTTTATTCTTTTTTTTTTTAAAACTTTTTTTCGTCACACTCGCCAAAGTCACCGGAAAAGGTTTTTTCACTCAACTTTAAAAAGGAGCGACCATGTTATTTTCTTTTGAGCAAACTTTAATAATCATCCTTTTTAATTTTTTATTTTTGTTCTTGTTTTGGTCTTTATCTCGTTTTCTTATTTATCAAATCCGTAAAGCTCGTGAACAATCTCATTTTTATTATGGATACATAGGCTGTTATTGCCATTACTGCGGTTGCGAAACCTACTACACCAATGAACCTTGCAACTGTACGAGATAAATAAAAAACCCCTTCTCCGCACACTCGTCAAAGTCACCGGAAAAGGGGTTCACTCAACTCCAAAAAGGAGCGATTATGTCTAGTCTACACGTCACCTCCAAGTCTGCCAAGTCCAAAAAGTTACCCCATGGGGGGCAAACCCGGATAACATGCCCCCCTCAAATCGTAGCGGGCTTGGATAAACTGGAAGTTTCCTGTTATGCGAACAATGACGGGTGTAACGTCTGGCCTAAATTCGAATTCATTAAAAAGCAGATACAGGAAGGTTTTTCTATTTCAGCCGCCATAAATTTTAACGACCATCCAACATCAGAAGAGTTTTTCCGCTGGAACCTCCAGCGCACAGGAACAAAACTGTTTTCCTACATTCTGAGGTCTGGAGACCTCACGCTTTTACTTTCTCCTCGCTCTAAAAATGAAAAAATACCCAACGTCAAAATTGAAATAGGTTCAATCTCTTGCCACCAAGATGCCTTTGGAATTTATCGTAAAATTTTAATGTGGCTCAAATGCTATGGCATAGAAGTTGAGGAAAACATAGTTTCTCGGGTCGATCTCTGCGTGGATACTATTGGCACTTCTATTGATGGCCTTGGAGCTTCTCTTCCCTACCGCTGGATTACTCGCGGAAGAACATTTATACCTTATTATTCCCTCACAGATAACTACGAAGTAGAAACCGTCCAGATCGGAAAAGGTGATATCATGTTGAGGGTTTATAATAAAATAAAAGAACTTAAAAAAAATCAGGTAAAACGTGATTTTTTCTTTGATTTATGGTGTTTCACCGAAGAACAGAAAAAGAATCCTCCGCCTGTTACCAGAACAGAATTTCAGTTAAGACGTGCTGTTCTTAAAGAATTTAAAATACCCGTTGATTCCGTTGAACAACTTTCACAAAACCTTGATGCAATATGGAACTACTGCACTTGTGATTGGGCAAAACTATCTAACCGTTCTGTTCATTCTGACCGTAAAAACAATAACCAACACTTAGTTCCCCCCTCTAAATTCTGGCAACGTATTCAACAAGCTATCTTTATTAAGCCTCTTCAATCTCTGGGACGAATCAAAAAAAATCTCCACAAAAATATTGAAGCCTTAAAGGATCAAGCCCGTGGCTGTCTCCTCAATGTTGCTGTTGCTTTCGGCCATGAACCAAAAGATTATTTTGGTATTATTGCCACAATGCAGGAAGTCGTAACCGATATTTTCGATGATTATATGATAAACAAAACTTCTGCTTTCGAGAAAAAATTTAAAATGCGGCGTAATGAAGTTTTTATAGGTTTCTGATTGCTTATTACTCAAGGGTGAACTATGTCCTTGTGTATGCGTGGCCGTATCTATTCAGACCAAAAATGTCCTATCTGTTTTTCTACTTTTAAGCATCAAGATAGTAAGCGTGGTTTATTCTGTCCAAATCATCCTGATCAGCGAGCGCATAAGCGTTTTATAGTTCGGTTTGGTCGAAAAGTCCAAAAGCGTTTTTCTAACTATCTGGAAGCAGAGCGTTTTCTTGATGGCCTTCGCTATGAAGTAGATAAAGGAACATTTGATTATCGAGATTACCTTGGTAGTAACCCTCTTTCTTTTACCATTCTTTCTGATAAATGGTTAGAAATTAAAGAAAAACAGGTAAAGCCTGGAACTTATAAACATTTCCAAACGTATATTAAAACTGCTCAAAATTATTTTCAAAATACTAATGTTAAACAAATTCAATACGCTCAACTGGAAGATTTTATTGAATCATTAACCTGCGGTAACAAAACAAAACATAATTATTTATCATGTATCCATAATTTTTTTTCTTGGCTTTTTATCCGGAAAGAGATTTCTCATCTCCCTTCTTTTCCTTCCGTCAGTTTTGAACTTGGGCTTCGAAAAACGATTGATAAAGAAACTCAAATTTTGATTCTCGATGAATTAAAAAGAATTTCTTGGAAAGTTAATCCTAAAATCTGGCTAGGTGTGAAATGGCTTTGCACGTATATTTCAATAAGACCTAATGAGCTTCGCCATATAAAAGAGTCTGATATTGACCTGAAACAAGGTTTAATTTTTATCCCTCATCCTAAAGAAAAAAGGCCAAAATTAGTTCCTCTTATCAATGAAGATATTGAACTTATAAAAACTTTCCCGCCTTCTTTACCTCATCTGTATTTTTTCCGTCATCGTTCAGGATATCGAACAACCAAAGGAAAACAATTTGGTAAAGGATTACTTTATAAATACTGGAGAAAGGCTTGTGAAAATTGCGGAATCAACGGTGTTGATTTATACGGTGGGACTCGCCATTCATCTGCCATGGCACTTCGCCAATTTGCTACCCCGGAACAAATTAAACGAGCTACGATGCATACTACAAATCGAGCTTTTGAGCGCTATTTTCAAATATCAAAAAATGAGCTTCAAGATTTGTACTCTCTGACGGGCAATGTACAACCAATGAACTACCATATCGATTCTAAAAACAAAAACTAAACCTTTGAATTTATTGTATATTTTTTGGTCGGGAAGAGAGGATTCGAACCTCCGACCCCAGCGTCCCGAACGCTGTGCTCTACCAGACTGAGCCACTTCCCGAAAATTGATGATGGCAGAAATATGTTGAGTGTGTAAGCTTGTTGTGCTAAGAGTTTTTATTCTACAGCGTCAGAAAGCTTTGAACCGGGCTTGAATTTTGCCACAGTTTTTGCTGGAATATCGATCATTTCACCAGTGCGTGGGTTTTTGGCTTTACGTGCAGATCGCTTAGCAGTGGAAAAAGTACCAAAACCAACAAGTGTTACCTTATCTCCCTTGGCAAGAGCATCGGTAATAGACATGAGCATTCCATTTAACGCTTTTTCAGCAGCGGCTTTACTGATATCAGCGGCTCCAGCCATGGATTCTACAAGTTCCTTTTTGTTCATTCTTCCCTCCAAGAAGTTTTAACTTGGCTTCTACACTTAAGTTTATTCTTAAGTGGGCACCAGCGATGACGGTGGAAGTTAAATAAACTTTTGATTCTTTGTCAAAGGAAAAAAGTTTATTTAACCCTCTAAAGCTCCAGCGGAGCAGGCATACAGCAACGCATGCCCTTCAATATTAGTGTCGCCCTACCATATTCAGGTACACATTTTGTATTCCATTATTATGGAAAAACCGAACCATTGCCACTCGTATATCTTGATTCATCACAGCGGTTAAATCCTGTTCGCTCAGTTGTACATAGACGGTTTTAGGACTGTCTTTGTCCAGTCGGACGCGACATTGACTCAAACCAAACTGGAGGACACCGCGTTCAAATTGCTCGATTGTGCGTAACCTTTCCTCTGTAACGGGTAAGCCGTGGGGGATACGTGTGGCCAGACAGGACGCAGATGGAAGCTGCCAGGTTGTCAATTCCAAGTGACGGCTGCACTTACGAACCGCAGCTTTATCTAACCCAGCTTCAACCAAAGGGATTTTAACGCCCAGTTGGTTTATAGCACGAATTCCCGGCCGATTATTTTTCAAATCGTCGGTATTGGTACCATCCAGTAATAGAGAAAATCCCTTTTTCTCCATCACCTCTTTAAATCGTTTATACATCCGCAGCTTACACTGGTAGCACCGCTCTTCGGAATTGACACAGAATTCTTTCCAGCTAAGCGGCTGTAAATCAACTATTTGGAGCTCTACGCCTTTGGTGTAGCCGTGAGCAGGCAGCCATTCCTGAACCCGCTGTTCATCTTCGGAAACGAGTAAGGAGGAAGAACCAAAAAGAATAAGCACATTGCCAGCACCAAGGCTATCCAGTGCGCATTTAACCAACAGGGAGCTGTCAACACCGCCAGAGAATGCGACTGCAACTCTGCCGTAATCTAACAGGATGGAATGGAGCTGCTCTAACTTTTTGGGGATGTGGACCAACCAGGCGCCCTCACGTTAATGGTGTACTGCGTTTGCCTAACCAAATAATGCAGCAAATAAACAGCCTGTGCAACCATTTTCAATTTTTTCTTTCAAACCAAACCCAAATATTTTACGCTCTACTTTTCCGCTTATCCAGTACTTTTCCCCCAACACAGCAGATGAGAAAGATGAAGGATAAAACCAGTATAGTTCAAGTTCGTGACAAGATAGATGAGATAGATGATACCATATTGGAGCTTTTAAAAGAACGGCTGGACTGCGCCCGCTCCATTGGCAAGCTCAAAGATGAGACCAGGCGTGCCAAGTGGGACCCGCAACGAGAGCTGGAAATATATAATCGGCTCAAGCAGAAAAACGAGAACATTTTTCCATACAAGGCGCTTCATTCGATTTTTCATGAGATTATTACCACCTGTCGTCTTTCCCAGCGTAAAGCCATTGTGGCCTACCTGGGGCCGGAAGCAACCTTTACCCATCAGGCAGGGGTTACATACTTCGGGCAAACAGCAGAATACCGACCACATGAATCTATTGCAGAAGTTTTCCAGGAGGTGGAAAAAGAACGGGTGCAATATGGAATTGTACCGGTTGAAAATTCCATTGAAGGTGCCGTCACATCGAGTCTGGATTCGTTTTTCAACTATCGGGTTCAGATATGTGGTGAGATTCAGCTCCCCATAACCCATAATCTGGTTTGTCGTTCAGGGAACCTTGAAGATATCCAGACCGTTGCCTCCCACTCTCAAGGACTTGCCCAGTGCCGTGAGTGGCTGCGTAAAAATATTCCTGATATTGCAACACTTCCTGTTTTTTCTACCGGTGTAGCTGCAAATATGGCTGCTAACAATCCAAGTGTTGGAGCTATTGCCAGCAGCCTGGCAGTAACAGAGTATGACTTGCAGGTTGTTGTCAAAGGGATTGAGGATTATCAGGGGAACACCACAAGGTTTTTGGTACTGGGGAAAAAATCACCCAAAAAGAGTGGTGCAGACAAAACTTCTGTTTTGCTGGGGCTTATTAACCGCCCAGGAGCTCTCAATGAGGTGCTCACGATTTTATCTGCCAAAAATATTGACCTGGCTAAAATCGAGTCCAGGCCAACCAAAGGCAAACAATGGAAATATCTTTTTTTCCTTGATATGATTGGACATATGGACGATCCGGTAATCCAGGAGGCGTGCAACATCCTCAAAAAAATGTGTGCCTACTTTGAATGGTTGGGCTCTTATCCCAGGGCAGATAATCTGGATTCCAATGGCAATAACGTCTAAGCAACAATAACAATTTATCTCCATTTTTGATCGTGTTTCACTCATGGTTCCCATTCTAAGCTGTAAGGGCTTGAGCAAGGCATTTGGTGCTCAAACCCTTTTTTCCAACATTACCCTAAATCTTCACCCTGGTGATAAAACTGGACTCATTGGTGCCAATGGCTCAGGAAAATCTACCTTATTAAAAATCTGTTGTGGCTTGGCAGAACCTGACCAAGGGGAAGTCTTTACCCCCAAGCACACCCAGGTAAGTTATGTGCCTCAGCAGGACAGCTTTATTGAAGAGTTGAACTGTGTGGACAACCTCTACCAGAGTGTAAAAGACCTGGAGCTTGAAGATGCTGAGCGGTACAACCGCATTTACGCGGTGTTAAGTCGAGCAGAATTTAAAGATCATACCACGCCGGTTGCCCAGCTCTCTGGAGGATGGAGGAAACGCCTTGCCATTTGCCGTGGGTTAGTTACGCACCCTGATGTCATGATAATGGACGAGCCAACAAATCACCTGGACATTGAGGGTATCCTGTGGCTGGAGAAAATGCTTGCGGCCACCCTCCCCGAAAGCCCCAGCGCCATTTTTTTAGTCAGCCATGACCGCCGATTTCTGGAAAATACGGTCAACCGCATTGTCGAAATTGGCTCCATTTATCCGGAAGGTTTTTTTGAGGTTAAAGGGCAGTATTCAGATTTTCTAGAAAAAAAGGCTGCGTTTCTTGCTCAGCAGCAGCATCTGGAAGAAAGGCTTGCCAACAAGGTTCGCCGAGAAACCGAGTGGCTGCGGCGTGGCCCCAAAGCTCGTACAACCAAGGCCAAGTATCGCATTGATGAGGCAGGCAGACTCCAGGAGGAGCTGTCCTCGGTTCGGACTCGAAACCGTTCAACAGGTGCAGTGGGCATTCAGTTTGACTCTACAAGCAGGAAAACCAAACAACTTTTAGTCGGAAAAGGGTTAAGCAAAGCCTTTGATGACAACACCATCTTCAGTGACCTGGATATCATCCTTTCACCCGGTTCCCGGCTTGGTGTACTTGGGCGAAATGGGACAGGGAAGTCCACCCTGATGCAGATTCTGGCTGCGGCTGGAAGTGATAGCGGAGCAAAACCAGATAGCGGCACCATTAAGGTTGCTGAAAACCTTACTATTGTCAGTTTTGATCAGCGCAGGGAACAGCTTGACCTGGACACCACCCTGAAACGCGCCCTGGCACCGGATGGCGATTCCGTTGTCTATCAAGGACGTACGGTCCATGTTGTTTCGTGGGCTAAACGGTTCCTGTTCCGACCTGATCAACTGGACACCCCGGTGAGCCGGTTGTCCGGTGGAGAACAGGCACGGATTCTTATTGCCCGTTTGATGCTCAGGCCAGCCGATATCCTACTGCTTGATGAGCCAACCAATGACCTGGACATACCTTCACTGGATGTATTGGAAGAGAGTCTGCGTGAGTTTCGAGGGGCATTGGTGCTGGTCAGTCATGACCGTTTCATGCTGGATCAAATCTGCACCATGGTGCTTGGATTTAGTGGCAGCGGTCAAACAGATTACTTTGCTGATTACGAGCAATGGCTCCAGGTACTGGAGCAAAAAAAAGCTGAGAAAACCAGCAATAAACCGGTCAAAAAAGCTTTACCTCCAAAACCTGCTTCTCCTAAGCCCGGTAAGCTTTCCTACATGGATCAACGCGAGTATGATCAACTCGAAGATATTATAATGGAGAAAGAAACCCGCATCCAAGCATTGCAGGAACTTATGACTTCTGATGAGGCTACCTCCGATGCAACACTGCTGGAAGAGTATTGGAAAGAGCAGCAAACCCTGCAAGAAGAGGTGGAGCACCATTATGCCAGATGGGATGAGCTGGAAACGTTAAAAAACGGGTAATCTTGGAGTAGCACCCTCTCTGCTCGCAATCTCGTTGACACCCAGAAGCTTTTTTAATATATCAGGTGGCGTTGACCAAACGCGTGATTTCCATCACTTTGTAATCATTTCCACTGAATAGGTGAATCAATGAAAAAAGTAACTGCACTTCTGGCAAGCTTGTTCCTGGTAGCATTCTGCAACACTTCTTTTGCAGCCACAAAACTCGTTAACGGTATTGATGCCAACTTTCCTCCATTTGCTTATGTGGATAAAACCGGTAAACCAAGCGGCTTTGATGTTGAAGCCATGGACTGGATAGCCAAAGAAATTGGCGTAGAAGTAACCCATCAACCAATCGAGTGGGACGGGATTATTACAGCTCTGCTGACCAAGAAAATTGATATGATTGCCTCTGGTATGTCCATCACCGAAGAACGTGCCAAAAAAGTGAATTTTTCCATACCGTACTGGGTGATCAAGCAGGTAATGGTCACCAAAAAAGGTTCTCCATTAACCATCGAAGATATCATGAAAGGTGGTAAAACTGTCGGTGTGCAGCAGGGAACATCTGAAGCAAAATTTTTAAAAGAAGAAGCTGCAAAGCAAGGCTGGAACTTCAAGCTCCGCTACTACAACTCTTCTCCTCTTGCGGTTGAAGATCTGTTAAATGGCCGAATTGATGCCGCTGCCATGGATGATGCTCCAGCCCATGACGCTGTTTCCAAGAAAGACGTGCAAATTCTTGGCACCTTTGGCATGCACGAAGAAGATTTTGGCTATGCTGTGCGTAAGGAGGATAAAGAACTGCTGGATAAAGTGAATGCAGCGCTGAAAAAGCTCATGGCTTCTCCCAAATGGGACGAGTTGGCTAAGAAATATGAGCTGAAAAAATAAGCAGCAAACAAGAGCATTGTACCTGACAGGGAATGGGTGAATACGGTATTGTCCGTGTTCGCCCATTCCCTTTTCTACCGACCTGCTGTTAAACCACTAAAACTACCATGCCTTCATCCATAACTGTCATTTTTGATTCCTTTCCCTACCTGCTTCAAGGTTCACTGAACACTGCAGGTATAGTGTTTGGAGCGATGTTTCTTGGCCTCATTATCGGGATATTCGTCTCCGTAGGTATGGTGTACGGAAACAGACTTGTCCAGGTTCTGCTTGATACCTATGTGTGGTTTTTTCGTGGTGTACCGGTTATTGTACAGCTCTTTTTATTTTACTTTGGTCTTTTTACCTTCCTGGATTTGAAATTCAGTGCCTTTACCTCGGTTACCATTATTCTTGGCTGCACCACCGGCGCTTATCAGGCCAATATTTTTAAGGGTGCCATTTTAAGCTTGCCCAAAGGACAGTTTAAAGCGGCCAGTGCGTTGGGGATGACCAATTCGCAAGCGGTCCGGTCCATCATCATGCCCCAGGTACTGCGAATGTCTATCCCTGCCTGGTCAAATGAGTACTCGATAATCTTAAAAGATTCTGCTCTGGCCTTTGTTATCGGTGCACCTGAAATCATGGCCAGAACCCAGTTTGTGGCGTCTCGAACCTACCAGCACCTGTCACTGTATATTGCTGCAGGCATTTTATATTTTATCCTCACCTGGGCAGGTGTGTACCTGCTCGATAAACTGTACAAGGCTGTCCGAATACCCGGATATTCTTATCAAGGCATGCAAGAATGACTTCCAGTTCCCCGATCCTCAAAGTAACAGATATTCAAAAATCCTTTAACGGCAACTCCATCTTAAAAGGAGTGAGTATTGAGCTGAACAAAGGTGAGATAATCATTTTGATTGGCCCCTCCGGCGGCGGCAAAAGCACCTTGCTCCAGTGTATCAACTGTCTGGTTATTCCTGATGGCGGCACCATAGAGCTTGAGGGCCAACAGATTGATTTTGGTAACAAAACCGATCTCTATCAGCTGAGACAGGACGTTGGAATGATCTTTCAGGATTTCAATCTGTTTGACCATCTCACTGCCCTTGATAATATTACCATTGCTTTGCGTAAGGTAAAAAAAATCGACAAAAATGAAGCAGAGCGACGGGCCAGGGAAGAGCTTGAGCAAGTAGGGCTTGCAGACAAGGCTGACCTCTACCCTGCCCAGCTTTCAGGCGGACAAAAACAACGGGTAGCCATTGCCCGTGCTCTGGCCATGGATCCTAAAATTTTGCTCCTTGATGAGCCCACTTCAGCACTTGATCCTGATCTGATTGGTGAGGTAATCAGTGTTATCAAAACCCTTGCTAAAAAAGGCATGACCATGATCATGGCTACCCACCAGATTAGTCTTATTTCTACCCTGGCAAACCATATTTTATTTATGGAATACGGTGCTATTGTGGAGGCAGGTTCCCCAGAGGAGCTGCTTGCATCCACGGTGAGCAACAAAACCAAAGGGTTTTGTGACCGCTTAAATGAGCTTACTGTCGGGGAATAGATATCGTGGAATTTTCACCTTTTTACCAGGAGCTGATCACCAGCCTTAATCGCGGCGTGCTCATGTCCGTGGCCTTGATTGTGCCTTCTTCCATAGGTGGAGTGCTTATCGGTATCGGTGCTGGTTGTGTTCGCGCCTTTGGCAATAAACCTGCCCGTGTTGCAGCGAACTCTTATGCAGCGCTTTTTCGGGGTACTCCACTGGTTGTGCAACTCTTTGTTCTCTATTTTGGACTACCCAATATTGGTATTTATCTCTCCCCTTATGTTGCTGCGGTGGTTGGTTTTATCCTCTGTTCCGGAGCCTATCAATCGGAATATGTACGCGGAGCCTTACTTTCTATTAAAAGAGGGCAATATGCCGGGGCTCAGGCGCTTGGTATGACCCGTTTTCAAACCATATTCTGGATTATCATTCCCCAGGCAGTTCGACGAGCCATTCACGGTTGTGGCAACGAGATCATTTACCTTATCAAGTACTCATCCCTGGCCTATATCGTGACCTGCATGGAACTCACCGGTGAGGGCAAAACCATTGCCACTGAATATTTCAGATTCACCGAAGTATTTATGATCATTGGTATTTATTACCTGGTCTTAGTCACCATTGCCGGGTTTATCTTAAAACGGATTGAAAAGTATCTTTATATCCCAGGTTTTGGGCATAAGTAAGCCGCTTTAGTACACTTATAACCAACGTAACACTTTCATGGCATCTCCCATTAGTCCCAGCAACAGAGTTTGCGCCATTGCTCCGTCTGCAACCAAAATCATGGCAGAGCAAGCAGCAAAACACCCAAACCCGGTATCCCTAGGCCAAGGTGTTCCAGGCTTTACAACGCCTCATCATATAATTGCAGCTGTCAAGGATGCTCTTCAGAACAAACCTGAGAGTTGCGTGTACACCCTTCAAAATGGTCTGTTCGAGCTTCGCCAGGCCCTTGCACGCCAGCTAAAAAAGGAAAAAGGCGTCGAGATCGACCCTGAAACAGAGATATGCATTACGGTTGGAGCCATGGAAGGCTTACTGGATGCCCTTTTTGCCGTTACTGACCCTGGTGATGAAGTATTGCTCCCCTCCCCCACCTACGCTTCCTACACAGAACAGGTGTTGTTGGCCAACGCTTGTCCAGTTTTTGTCCCCCTTGATAACCAGTGGCAGCTTGATTTTCAAGCACTGGAGCAAGCAATTACAGCCAGGACAAAAGCTCTGATGTTGTGCAACCCAGGCAACCCCACAGGAAATGTGTATGGAGCTGAGCAACTTGAACAGCTTTGTTGTTTCGCCTTAGCCAACAACCTGGTACTCGTCCTTGATGAAGCCTATGATTATCTGGTGTATGACCAAACGGCCTTGCTTAATCCGTTAAGCAAACCAGCATACAAAAAGGTCGTTATCAGCGTTGGGTCACTTTCAAAAAAATATTGTCTTACTGGTTTTCGTGTAGGTTGGGTCGCTGCAGACCAACAATGGATGGAACACATAGCCAAGGTCCACGATGCGACAACTATCTGCGCTCCGACCCCTTCGCAATACGCAGCCCTGGCAGCACTGGAAGGTGATCAGCAATGGATAGCAGACTGTTGCCGGGAAATGGAGCAACGAAAAGAGCTCTGTTGCAGGCGAATGGATAAATTATCAGATTACTTTAGCTATGTGGAACCACAAGGTGCCTTTTATTTGATGGCGAAATATCTCTTTAGTCGGAAAGCATCAGATATCATTGCAGCAAAACTCTTAGCTGAAACAGGCGTTATAACTGTCCCTGGCGGATCCTATGGTGCAGGAGGCGAAGGACACCTCCGCATCTCTTTTGGTGGCAGTGAGAAGCTTATCAACGAAGCCTTTAATCGCATCGAGAGGTGGCTGAGTACATTGTAACCGCTCTTATGCCTGGATATTGGTGCATCACTTGTAAGAAAGATGCTTTTACCCCATGTTTCTGATCACAGATACTTCATTGTTACTGAGCACAGGCACTCCATCTTTGTACAATTATTTTTTTCCACATACTCTTGTATGGCTAAAAAGAGTGCTGGTACAACTCTACCCTTGCTGCAACCTGGTCCAGTTACACATCAGCGGCAAACACCATTCCAGTAAAGACGTCGTAATTAATCTGCCCCCTGCTTTGCCAGGACGTACCTGAAAAAATGAAAAATCGCATCTTTTAAACAACGTCTTGAACCCCATTTTTTGTGATGATAGAATTAGACGAGGTGCATCCGTGACGTAACTGATCACAGGCACTTCCCCTTTGACATCCTCGTTGAATACAGAAAAGAAGAGATGAAACTGAGAACTAAAATATTTTTACCCATCGCGATTTTGGTGTTAATCGGTGGCTTGACTGGTTTGGTGTATGTCAATTTTTTGGTTACAAAACGGCTGGTTGAGGAGCAGATCGCACGCACAGAAAGGAACACCTGGTCACTGCTGAACCAGACAGCAGAAAGCGAGATGCAGCGGATTTACAGGGAAATTGAAAAGTTTGGCAACAAGGCCAAAGGAGAAGCAACGTTTTTTTCTTCCATACCTGAAGTCCTCAGTGCATATCGTCTTGCCATGACAGGAAACATCGACGATGAGACTGACCCCGTTGTCCAGCAGGCAAGAGTTCAGCTGAGAAATTTTGTCAAACCTATCAGTGAAACATATAAACGAAACACCGGACTTTCAGCGCTCAAGCTTCATTTCCATCTGAAAAATAATCGCAGCTTTACCCGTGTCTGGCGCGATGGATGGCAGACCAAGCAAGGCGGCAAAAAGGTCGATATCTCTGATGACCTCTCTTCTTTCCGACTGACAGTGGTAACTATTAATCAAGGCAGCCATGCCTCGCTGCAGGGTATCGAGGTAGGCAGAGGGGGCTTTGTCATTCGGGGGATTACGCCAATCACAGATACCAATGGTGACCATTTGGGATCAAATGAGGTGTTTTTCCCTTTTAATAATGTCATAAAAATGATCAAAGTTAATCCCAACATTGACTATGCAGTCTATATGGATAAAAGGCTGCTCAATATAGCCAAGTCCCTACAGGATGAAAGCAAAAACCCTGTAGTTGATAATGCATTTGTGTATACCGGCTCCTCAAACAAGGAACTCATCACCCCTCTCGTTGATGGTAAGCTGTTGCAAGAGGGCATGCAGCACCCCTATTCCCAGGCCAGAGAAAGCTACTATCTTACCTCTTTTCCTCTCAAGGATTTTGCTGGTAAACCCGTTGGCAGCATGGTTGTTGTCCAGAATATTTCTGAACAGCTGGCAGCGATTTCAGCTACCAGAGAGGCAGGGAACACCACGGAAAGAAATCTTTTTGTTCAATTTACCATCGGTATGTTGATTATGTCCGGAGTTCTTATTGGTTTTGTTTCACTTGTGGTACACAAAATCGTCATGGTCCCGCTTAATGCCTCCATTGCATTGACATCGGAAATTGCTCAAGGCATTTTCGGGTGTGAACTTGATGTGACAAGCACTGACGAAATGGGTCAGCTCCAATCGGCCCTTAACTCCATGTCAAGAAAGATCAAAGAAAATACAGATGACCTCATTGAAAACCGCAAGAATATTAACCTGAAAGTGCGGGTCCAAGAAGAAATTCTTGTTATGATAAGTGATTCTTCAGCCACTGTTGCTGAACAAGCTGAAAAATCTACCCAATCCTGTACATACCTTGCTAGCCATCTCGAGAGCCAGACTCAATTACTTCAAGAAATTAACGAGATGATGACCAGCGTTGACCGATTATCCAACCAGAATGCTGATAAAGCAGAAGAAACCAACGTCATAACCCGGGAGGCAGGAGCAAGCGCTGAAGTTGGTAATGAAAAGATGAAGACCATGATCAATGCCATGACTGAAATATCTAATTCCAGCCGCGAAATCATAAAGATCCTTGATGTCCTGCAGGATATTTCCGATCAAACGAACCTGCTGGCATTAAACGCAACCATAGAAGCAGCAAGAGCCGGTGAAGCGGGAAAAGGTTTTGCTGTTGTTGCCCAGGAGGTGAAGGAACTCGCATTACGATCTTCCAATGCAGTAAAAGAGACGACAAATCTGCTCAAACGATCAACCCAGAATGTTGAAAATGGCGTTCAAATAGCTGGTGATGCTGGAAAAGCTTTTGAGCAGATTGTGGAACAGATTGCCCTTATCACCACCATTGCTGAAAAAATATCTTCCGGCTCCACAGAGCAGGCGCAGTCATTAGGTACGGTGAAAGAAAAAATTGAGCATGCTGACAGTGAGTTAACAGAAATGATGCACGTGGCTGAAAAAACAGCTGCAAATGCGGTAGGCCTTTCCAGTCAGTCTAACCAGCTGGTTACCCAGTTACAGTTAAAATTAAAGGAGGCTGAAGAAGAATATGGCAAGATCAAGACTGCAGATTTGGCAGAAGTTGATGACTCCGTGTGGGAGGAACAGAGCCAGCGTTGATTAAAGCGTTTTAGTGTAACGCCTTAGCACAGAACGAAGTTTACATTCAGGCCATTGATGACCTTTTTTAAAACCGATGGTATTTGTACCAGAATTTTGAGGTCTATTATAAAGAAAGATAAAGAAAGCTGGAAATAGAGGGTGAAATTAGCCGCCAATCCTGGACATCTGCCCATGACAACTTCCTGTAGCTGTTTTCAGTCGTTCTTCCAGCTGATGGCCTTTAGGTTTATTGAGAATGGCCTGAATAAGGGTTTGAGCTATATCCTCATCACTACAGCCCCCACGCAGAACTGAACGGAGGTCAACCTCGTCATCATGGAGCAAACAGGAACGTAAGGTCCCAGCCGAAGTCAAACGCAGACGATTGCATTGATCACAAAAATGGTGAGACAAGGGGCTGATAAAGCCGATGGAACCAACAGAGTTCTTTCCAAGCCGGTACACCTGGGCCGGGCCATCAATTCTGTTCCGTTCAACCGGGATGAGTTCTCCAAAACTCTCCAGTCGCTGTTTAATTTCATCAGAGGAGATGAATGTTTCGGCATTCCATAAGGAAGATTCGCCAATGGGCATAAATTCGATAAACCGAATTTGCAGCGGCATGGTTTGGGAGAGTTGAATAAAATCAGGTATTTCATCGTCATTGATATGACGCATGGCCACTACATTCACCTTGATCGGCTGAAATCCCACAGTAAGGGCTTTTTCGATGCCCCGCCAGACCTGGTCAAAACAATCCCTTCCAGTTATCCGGGTGAACCGTTCTGCTTTCAGGCTGTCCAGGCTTACATTTACTTTAGTCAGCCCTGCGTCCAGCAAGGGTTGAGCGTATTTCTCCAAGAGTATGCCATTAGTGGTTATCCGAATATCATGCAGGTTATCTATGGCTCCGAGGTCTTGAATAAAACGTATCACATTACGACGAACAAGCGGTTCTCCACCAGTAAGACGTACTTTCGTTATGCCCATATTAACGGCAACGTTAACCACGCGGAGGAGCTCCTCAAAAGACAGCAAGTCCTGATGACGTACTTTACTCGGTGCCTCGCCACTGTCATGGTCCGTCACACAGTACATACACCGCAGATTGCACCTGTCAGTGAGACTTAAACGCAGATAAGAGATAGAGCGTGAAAACGTGTCGATTAATCGGGTTTGTAAGTGAAGTGGACTGGCTATTTCTTTGTTCATTGAGTAATATACTTAAGTTTCAACCGGAAAAACGGAGCAACACAAATACCACTGAATCACTCTGATTGCAATAATTCCAGCACACCATGCTTATCTTAGGAATAGAAAGCTCCTGTGACGATACAGCTGCAGCCGTATACGACAGCGAGACCAATACTGTATTGTCAAATATAATCAGTTCACAAAACGAGGTACATGCCCGTTTCGGCGGGATTGTGCCAGAACTTGCCTCCCGATGCCATGTTGCGTCTATTTGGCCAGTTGTGCAGCAAGCGCTCGAGGGTGCAGCGGTACAACTGGAACAGATTGAACTTATTGCAGCAACTCAGGGGCCTGGTCTGGTAGGCTCACTGCTCGTCGGATTCACCTTTGCAAAGTCGTTGTCCCTGGTTACCGGGATTCCCTGTGTCGGAGTGGATCACATGGCAGGTCACATCCTTTCCTGTAAACTTAATCAAGAACAACCTGAATTTCCCTATACAGCACTTATTGTTTCTGGCGGTAACACTACACTCTTTTCTGTTGGTGATGCAGTGACCTTTACCCGACTCGGAAGAACCCGCGATGATGCTGCCGGGGAAGCCTTTGATAAAGTGGCAAAATTATTGGGACTTGGTTATCCAGGTGGCCCCATCATCAGCAAACTCGCAGAACAGGGAGACAGCTCTGCTATTCCATTCCCCAGGGCCTGGCTGGATAAGACAAGCCTTGATTTTAGTTTTAGCGGGTTAAAAACATCAGTGCTCAACTATGTGCGTACCAACCAACAAAAAAACATTCCACTCAATATGGAAAACATTTGTGCATCATTTCAGGAGGCAGTTGTTGAGGTGCTGGTGAAAAAAACCATTATCGCTGCTCAAAGCAATAACCATAGCCAGATTGTGCTCGGTGGCGGGGTAGCATCAAACAAACATCTACGGGAGCAAATGGGCAGTGAAGCTCAAGCTCATGGCCTTAAGCTTTCCGTTGCCAAACCGGTCTACTGCACCGATAATGGTGCCATGATCGCCTTAGCAGGGCACTACCAATACCAACAAGGCAACCTGACCTCCATTGACGATGATGCCTATTCCAGATCACCGTTGCTCTAAACTGTCAGGCTCACATTATGGTTTACCAAAAAACCCGATCTACCCTGAAAAAACAGGGACTTGCACCCAAAAAAAAGCTTGGTCAAAATTTCCTCGTTCATCAGCATACCGCTCAATCCATTGTGAATGCAGCTAACCTTACTCCTGATGATACGGTTATTGAGGTGGGAGTCGGTTTAGGTGCGTTAACCAGACCGCTTGCCCAAAAGGCGCAGCGCGTTATCGGTATAGAGGCAGACTCTGGCATTGTAGCCATGCATAAGGAACAGGGCAATTTGCCAGATAATGTAGACCTTCGCCATGAAGATATTTTAAAGACCGACCTAGTTGGACTGGTTAAAGAAACCGGGAACAAGCTGAAAATAGTTGCCAACCTGCCCTACTCCATCTCATCTCCATTTATTTTTACGCTTATTGAGTACAGCGAAGCAGTAGCTTATGCAGTCGTGATGCTTCAAAAAGAAGTGGCCCAACGGTTGATGGCAAAATCCGACACCAAGGCGTATGGAGCCCCCACTGTACTTCTAGCAAGTTGTGCTGATGTTCAACCGCTTCTCTCTGTCAGCCCCAATGAATTCCATCCCAGGCCCAAGGTGGATTCACTGGTAATGAAAATTACGTTTTCTCCTCCTTCTGAGCGCATAAAGCAATTGGCAGATTTTGACAAAACTATGCTGCGTCGAGTAGTTAATGGTGCTTTTGGTCAACGGCGAAAAACCCTGCTAAACAGTCTTTCCAGCACTTTTACCCATGGAGGAAAGATTGCAATGGCACAAATAATCGAACAGGCCGGCATCCCCCCTGGAATTCGAGCCGAAAAGCTCGAATTACCCGATTTCATTGCATTGAGTAACGCCTTGAAAGCAAAAAAGGAAGCAACAACGCTGTGAACTTACAACGTACCCTAACGTACTATCATCTACGATTAAAGCGACTCCAGGGTAGTCCAAGGTCACTTGCCCTTGGCGTTGCCATTGGTGCGGCAATAGGTATTACACCTACCATACCTTTTCACACGGTGTTAATCCTTGCTACCACGCTGCTTTTCCGGGCTAATCCCATTTCAGCATTCATTACTGGAATTTTCGTCAGTAATCCATTCACCTTTATACCCCAATATTATGCAGCTTGGGTGTTGGGTGATCTTCTTTTTCCAGACAGGTTGACCTGGATACAAATGAAGGAGCTTTTCCTTCATCTTAAAGCGGAGGGGTGGGTTGAAAGTCTTTACACTATTTACGAGGTAGGCATTAATGCTACTCTTGTGATGATGACTGGTGGTCTTCTACTCGCCATTCCCTGTGGTCTTTTGTTTTATTTTATTGGGCTGCGCTTTTTTACTGTCATACAGCAAAAAAGCAGAGATAAACATTTCCTTAACCATAAAGAGTAATTTTACTTGCAAAACTTCGTCTTTCATAACCCCACCAAGGTTATTTTTGGTAAAGATACTGTTCCAACGGTTGGTCATGAAACAAAAGCGGTTGGAAATACAGCGCTTCTCGTCTATGGGGTATCCAGCTTAAAAGCTGGTGGTACTTTTAATCAGATTTATTCAGCTCTTCAGGAAAATGAGGTCAAGGTAGTTGAATTTGGCAAGGTTGCACCTAATCCAACGCTCTCACAGGTACGTGAAGGTATTGCACTAGCCAAAAAAAAGGGTATTGACGTTATTGTAGCAGCTGGTGGTGGCTCTGTTATTGATACAGCAAAGGCTATTGGTGCAGGAGCTGTTGTTGAACATGATGTATGGAAGTTTTTTATCGGGAAAAAAGGAGTTAAAGCCACCTTGCCAGTGGTTACGGTTCTGACTATTCCTGGCTCAGGGTCAGAAATGAATTCCGGGATGGTGCTCACCCATGACGAAAAAAAACAAAAATTCGGTTTTGGGCATCGTTTTCTCCATCCCGTCACGTCGATCCTTGACCCAGAACTTACCTACAGCTTACCACCGGAATACACCGCCTACGGTGCTGTGGATGCCCTCTGCCATATCCTCGAATTTTACCTGACCACTGCTGACGACGATATTACTGTTCAGGCCAGATTGATGGAAGGGCTTATGGAAAACATTATGACGGCCTGTACCCGCTGCCTTGCGAATCCACATGATTACCATGGTCGAGCAACGCTGATGTGGTCAGCAACATTGGCCCTTAATGGCTTAACTGCTGCGGGACTTGGTAAGGTAGGTTTTCCCATGCATCTGTTGGAACACGCTATCAGTGGGAGATACAATACTCCCCATGGAGCCGGGTTAGGTGCCCTATTAGCAGGCTGGCTGAATTACTACCGCCAAGCAGCTCCCAAAAGGCTGGCAACTTTGGGCAACCGGATTTTTGCAGTTGCTCCACAACCTTCAGAGCAGGAAGCCATAGATCTGTGTATCACCTCTATCATGAACTGGCTTAAGCAGATTGCTGTTCCAATCACTCCCCAGTCTTTAGGAGTTACCCCAGAAGATATCCCTAAGCTCGCCGAAAGTACCGCTCCACTTGCTAAAATCTGGCGTCTCAGAGAATACCCGCCAACCTTGCTAGAACAGATACTGCGCTATCGTCATTGCTAAAAGGTGTTGCAAAATCTTCGGTAACTCCCAGTTCCATAATATGTACAAAAGACAGCAAACAGCAAATCGCTCACCTTTTCCAGAGTATTTCCCAAAGCGTCTTGAAACTGAAAAAACAAAAATATACGCATCTTCTCTCGGTGTAAGTGCATTTTATCTCTTAAAAATGTATGGAGCATCATCGGGTAGGTATCGTTTGTTTTTTTTGAAAAGCGATGTGCATTTTTTCTTCATTACTGCTAAATTCAGCTACTCACCAAGAAGATGTGTCATAACACTTCCTGGAAAGAGCAATCCTTTCTCTTAACTTCCTCTTTTATTTTTATGGGTTCCAGATTTATTGGCTTCATTTTATTCCTCTGTATTGGTATTCCCCTTTTTTGCCCATCAGGCTTTGCTGCTCCCCTTGAATACGACCTTGTCTATGCCTGGAATAAGGATCTGAACAGTATTCTTGATTACAAAGATCAGCTGGATAACCTCTTTGACCCCAGCGTCAGCAAACAGCTGAAAGTGGTGAAAAAAGGAGATGAGTATGGGGTTATATATGACTGCAATGCGCCTATTACCACCATTTTGAAAACCATTGTCAAGCACGGGACCAGGCTCCAGCAGGCCGGGTTTGATCAACCTTTTGCGATACAGAACAAGAAGGGCTACCATCAACTGTTTAACGTCAGCTATGGGTATGGGCCCAATCTGGATGCCATGATTATCCAGTACCAGAAGGTCTACTCTTACCTTGGAAAGTCTGTGGGCAAAGACCTGTATATTGAAGAGGATGAGAAAGGGAATTACATGCTGGTGTATCGTCGTCATGGTGACCGTTTTTCAACCTTGACTGTTGCAAAACGCCATGGCCGTCTCCTTAAAAGCAGAAAGATAAAAACCGCCATTGCTGAAGTGCAAAACAACACAGTTGTGTACGGTGAGTCTACCCTGCTCCACGGTCAAGAGGTTATTGCTCAAAAAGAGCAGGAAACAAAACAGCGAGAAACAGCAAAACCGCCTGCTCAACCAAAACCTTCACCGAAACCTGACCCCAAGCCGTCCGATGACCCTGTAACCTTGCATCCTGGAAACTATAAGGTAGCGGTCAATAAGCATTCACCTCAACCCACTGTTAAACGAACTGCCAAACATCCGAGCAATCGCCCCTTGGCCGCTTTAAAGCTGAATAAAGGCAGTAACAGCAGTGTTGAAAAGAAGGTGGAGGCATATATCAAGGGGTTGCGCCGAAAAGGTAAGCTGCGCGGAGATGAGCGAACGGGATGGATGGTGTATGACCTTAATCGCGATGTAAGCCTGGTTGATATTAATGCGGATCAATCGTTCCAGGCGGCAAGTATGATTAAGCCCTTTGTCGCACTAGCCTTTTTTCACAAGGTCAAGCAAGGGAAACTTAAATATGGGCCCAAGAGCAGGAAAATGATGACCGCCATGATTCAGCGCTCCAGTAATACCGCTACAAACTGGGTTATGAAGAGAGTTGGTGGACCTGCCTCTTGTCAAAGGCTCCTTACTAAACAGTACGGCAGCCTGTTTGAAAAATTGCAGATTGTTGAATATATCCCCAGGGGTGGTCGCACCTACCGCAACAAGGCGCTTCCTTCTGATTATGTTCGGTTTCTCCGGGCTTTGTGGAAGAATAAGCTTCCCTACTCCAAAGAAATACGTCGCTTAATGGCATTACCAGGACGGGATCGTTTGTATTACGGTACTCCCATTCCCCAAGGGACCCTGGTCTACAATAAAACCGGAACCACAGCCCATCTTTGCGGTGATATGGGGATTCTTGCTCCACGCACTACAAAATCCAGCCGATACCCGTACGCCATTGTGGGCATTATTGAACGTAGCTCACGAGCTCCCAACTACCAGCAATGGATGCGATCCAGGGGTGGTGTTATCAGAGAGGTTTCCACCCTTGTGTATAAGGATTTAAAGCGAACCAGAGCGCTGAAATAATGCAGGCCGCTAGAATAGCGGCCTGCAAGGGTACATGTACTATTTTCGTCTTTGGTGATTCTCAAAATGGTACATCATCGGCCATTGAGGGTGGCTCTTCTGGCATCCCGTCCATGAAACTGCCTCCACCGCCACTTCCAGAGCCTCGTGGGGTCAGCATTTTCATTTCCCGGGCAACGATTTCGGTTGTGTAGCGGTCGTTCCCGCTTTGATCCTGCCATTTACGGGTTTGAATTTTTCCTTCAATGTATACCCGTGACCCTTTGGAAAGATATTCACCGCAAATTTCAGCTAAACGCTGCCAGGCAACGATACTGTGCCATTCTGTTTGTTCCTGCATTTGACCGTCCTGGCCTTTCCAGCGTTCAGTTGTGGCAATCCTAAAAGTCGCCACAGGGGTACCGCTCTGGGTGTACCGAATTTCAGGATCAGCTCCCAGGTTCCCGATAAGAATTGCTTTATTGATCATTTTTCACCTTTTGTTCCTGATTAGAATTGAGTTGTCATTGTTATACTTGTAATTGGTCAAAAAAACAAAAAAATCATTGCTGCGGAAAGTTAACAGAACGATCCAGCATTGCTGGAAGTCCACCGTATTCTTCTGGGGTATAGCCAAATACCTCTTTCCAGATCACGTCACTTTCCATGCAAAAATACATACAGGTTCTTGGCGCAACATATTTTTGTAACTCATCTACAATAAAGTGGTACATCCCCACTCGTTTGGGTCTGAAATAACGGAATTTCCCGTCCAGACCATGAATAAATTCCTCATAGAAGAAAGAAGAGGCGGGAAACCTGGCAGCAGCAATGGATTTAAGTGCTGGTAGATAGCGAAGTGCTCCCAGGGAAATCCACACGATTTTATCCGCAGGGACGTGTTCAAATAAGGTTCGGATGGTTTCACGATACCCCTGTTGCCAGCCTTCGTGGTAGATAATGGGGTCAAAATGAAAGGCCAGGTAATAGCCCCATTCCGCTGCCTTGACCGCTGCTGCCAAGCGTTGTTGTAATGTTGCTGTGCGCAGCTCCTCTTTGGCCATAACAGGAGGGCTGTTTAACGACCAGGCCAGAATGGTGCGGCCGCCGTGGTCAACATCCTGGAGGTGATCCACAACAGCACATTTGGTTTTTAACTCCAAGACAGCGTTTGGCTTATCCCGCATGTACTGTGCAAGTTTACCGCTTAGCCTGGTTATGGAATCCAGGGCCATGGAGTCAGTAAACTCACCGGTACCGATACGGAAAAATTGATCTTTTTGATTGAGCAATCCTGCATCAAGCTCGGCAAACAGGTCTTCGATATTGACAAAAAAACTTAACCATGGGTTGTTCAGGTACGCCTGGAGGATGCAATACACACAGTCCATGGGACAGTTCATCCCAATATTGAGCACCTGGTAATCACAGCAGGTGTACTCTCTGGTGCCAGGACAAGGCTTAAAAAAAGTACCCTTGTTTTTACACAGCAGCAGATGCCGCTTGCCACGGGTGAGGTTATGAGGATACACCCCCTCAATATCAGGTGTCGCGTCCGGCGCAATCACGGTGACGGGTAAAGTGTTTCTTGCCAATATTTCCTGAGTATAGGGATGATCCAGACAATCCTCTGTAACATGGATGTGTTTGACAAACTTTGCTGGGTCACCAAAAGAAGTGGTCACTGGGAATTCCTGGTTAATGTAATTGATTTTTTATGCGCTCAGGCAATTGGAGGTATGTTCTCCCCTCTTCTGCTCTGCCGTGTTTAATGCATCCATTGCCGTAAATAGTACATTTTCTATGTAATTCAGCAACGGCATTAAGGTGTTGTTCATCACTTAACTGACCACCTTGAATTACGTTTACCAGAGCGGTAATTCGGTACGTGTCCATACCCATCCTATGGATTGCCGAGAGCTGATCTTCATGCCCCCCATCCTTAAAGGTCAAGGCCTCGTCAATCCGCTGAAAAGGAATTGCACAGCTCATGCGGAGCCATAGATCATAATCTTCACAACAGGGGAGTTGCTCATCAAAATAACCAAACCGTTCAAAGCAGGACTTATGCATCATCACCGTTGACATCCCCACCACGCACATGCGTAAACTGGGTACAAAAATATTTCCATGGGGCGGGTCATGCTTTTTTTTCTGATTAACACGTTTCCCATGGCGAAACCATATTTCTCTGGTGTGGGAAATCATAGCTGCGTCTTTACGCTGCATTGCATCATACTGAATGGCAAGCTTATTTTTGTGCCACCAGTCATCGGAGTCGAGAAAGGCTACCATATCAAAATGGCTTTTTACAATGCCCTTGTTGCGAGCTGATGCAGCCCCTTGATTGGGCTGATGAAAATACACAACCGGGATTGCAGAGCTGTTTTGTAACCGGGTTATAATTGCTTTGGTGTTATCCGTTGATCCATCATCCACAATGAGTATTTCACCGGGAGGGGTCGACTGCTCAAGCACGGATTGCACGGCTCGCTCTATGCAAAATGCTCGGTTATACGTTGGAATAATTACTGATATCATAGTTATGTGTCCTTCTGATACAGCACAAAGGAATACGTAATCTCATCATGCAATTCTTTTAGCAGATTATGTTTTGGTGTAGTATAGTTGAAGGTTGCATGTAAACCATCCCCTATCTTTGAATCCACCAAAAGACCCTTTATGTACACAGACATTCTCATCAATGCAACTTCCTATGAAAACCGCATTGCCCTGGTTGAAAACGGGGATTTACTTGAATTTCATACGGAACGTTTTTCCGAAAAAAATTTAATCGGCAATATTTACCTTGGCCGAGTCGTCCGGGTGCTTCCTGGTATTGAGGCGGCTTTTGTTGATATAGGGCTGGAACGTACCGGTTTTCTCTATGTTGATGATGTTATTGACCATACACATGATTGTGGCAGAGAATGCAAAAATGACCAACAAGCCGATGGCGAAAAATCACAACCAACTTCTGCTGAGGGAGTAACGGAAACACAACATATCCAACGGCCGATAAATGAACTGTTAAAAGAAAATCAGCAGATCCTGGTCCAGATTGCCAAAGAGCCCATTGGCTCAAAGGGCGCTCGCCTTACCTGCAATATCACCCTTCCCTGCAGAAACCTTGTATATATGCCGTTGACCGATCACATCGGTATTTCACGAAAAATTGAAGACGAAGATGTTCGGCTCCAGCTCCGTGAAAAAATAGAACAATTACGCCCATCTGGTACCGGTTTTATCATCCGCACCGTTGCTGAGAATATAAGCAGTGATGAGCTTGAAGCAGATATGGAATTTCTGCTCCTGCTGTGGGACGAGATCCAATCCAAGGCCGAACGTGGTGGAGCACCGTGCCGAATTTACAAGGATCTTGATATCATACTACGGGCAGTTCGTGATTTTTTCACAGAAAATATCAACAAACTCATTGTCGACAACAAAGAAGTGTATACCCAGTTGCTCGCTTATGCAAAGACCTTTGCCCCTCAACTGCAACAGAAAATTTCCTTTTATGACGAGTCAACACCTCTTTTTGAGGCGCATGGGATTGAGGTAGCCATTAACTCAGCTCTGGATAAAAAAGTGTGGCTTCGCTCCGGTGGGTACATCATCATAGAGCCCACTGAAGCACTCACGGTCATTGATGTCAATACTGGCCGCTATGTGGGGAAAAATGACCTTGCTGAAACCATTTTTAAAACCAACATGGAGGCCGTTAAAGAGATCGCCTACCAGTTGCGTTTACGCAATATTGGTGGCATTATTATTATTGATTTCATTGACATGGATGATGAGCAGAGCCGGGAGGAACTGTATAACGCCTTCCAAAAAGCCATGGCAGATGATAAAAGCAAGGTCAATATTCTCAAACTTTCTGAATTTGGTTTGGTCCAGATGACTCGTAAACGACTCTCTGAAAGCCTTTCACAATCCATGTGTGAGCCCTGTTTTTATTGTGGTGGCGATGGTTTTCTTAAATCAAGCAGAACCATCTGTTATGACATCTTCCGCAAAATTTCACGTGATGCCAGCAAGATAGAATGCAGCAACGTTGCCATCAAGGTCCACCCTATGGTAGCAGATATGCTGCTTGATGAAGAAGCTGTCCATGTTGAACAATTGGAACTTGAAACAGAAAAACGGTTTACCATTATTGCTGTTCCTGATATGCATATAAAACGATTTGAAATTATCTGGAGTTAATATCTTAGCATAAGCAGAGATTGTATTTCCTGGAAAAAATCTATTACTTCCTCTCACACACAACTCTAATACAAAACACCATGGCTCGCAGAAACAGAAGACGGGGTATTTCCCGGTCAAATAAAGGCGGTTTTTTGAGTAAATTTTTCCTCATCCTCCTGGTACTGATTATCGCAGGTGGTGCTGGATCAGCCTTTATTCTTTTTGAGACGGAACAACCAACCATTGAGGTTGCACAAAAAATTACCTTCCTTGGTTCAAGCAGAGAGTTGCCCATATCCATTGCTGATACCAAAAGTGGTATCCGAATGGTGGAAGTGGTCCTTGAGCAGGGACAAAAAAATAGCCAGTTGTTTAACCGTATCTTTACTCGTAAGGCGTGGTTTAAGGATGCTGGTCCCAAGCAGGTTCAGGAAACCATTACCATTAATGCTCAAAAGGCCAAATTTGATGAAGGGCAAGCTCATCTCATTATTAGAGCCAGGGACTTTTCATTAAATGGTTTATTACAAGGCAATGAAACCATTACCACTATCCCGGTTATCATTGACACCAAGCCCCCCAAGGTCATCGTTACCCACTCACAACGCTATCTTTCTCCCGGTAAAAGCGGTATCGTTACATACCAGCTCTCAGAACCGGTTGAGCAGCATGGCGTTCAGATTGACGAGCAGTTTTACCCCGGTTTTCCCTATGATAAGAGTGGAAAACAGTTTGTCTCTTATATAGCCCTCCCCTGGAACAGTGCTGAACCCAAGCTTATCAAGGTTATTGCCCTGGATAAAGCAGGTAATGAGGGCAAAGCTGTCTTTGGCATACATTTTAAAGCTGCACAAAAGAAAACGGATAAAATCAACATCAGCAATGGGTTTCTTAAAGCCAAAACCCCGGAATTTGAGCAACGTTACCCAGAGATGACAGGGACTTTGATAAATAAATACCTGTTTATCAACAACAAAGTCCGTCAGCAAAACAATGCAACCATTAAAGAAGTATGCTCCTCACCAAGTGACCAACGGTTTTGGAGTGGCCGTTTTTTACGTATGCCAGGCGCTAAAAGAGCCGGGTTTGCTGATCAGCGAACGTATTTTTATAAAGGGAAGCCTGTAGATTACCAGACCCATCTGGGCATTGATATCGCTTCCACTGCTCGTGCAGATATCCGGGCAGCAAACAGCGGTAAAATCATTTTTGCTGACTATCTTGGAATCTATGGCAACGTGGTCATTATAGACCATGGTCAGGGTATCTACAGCCTCTATTCCCATTTAAGCAGGATTGATGTTGCAGCTGGAAGCATGGTGACAACTGATGAGCATATTGGTAACAGTGGCACCACAGGGATGGCAGGTGGCGATCATCTCCACTTTTCCATGCTTGTTCATGGCATTTTCGTTACCCCTGTTGAATGGTGGGATCAAAACTGGCTAACTATCAACATTGATGATATTGTTGGTGCAGGCCCCCCTAGCTCGTAGCGTTTTTGCTCTTTCCCAACATAATGCATCTGCGTCTTCCATTTCTTTTATATAGCTATATTGCCGCAGAGTTGCTTGCTCCTTTTTTTGCAAGCCTCCTCATCCTGTATTCGGTTTTTTTTCTGGTACGGCTCATGCCGCTATTAGAGGTGGTCCTTGAGCTGCAAATCGGTTTAGCTGATTTTATTCGCCTGTTCAGTTATATCTGTCCCCACATGCTCATGTATGTGATCCCCATGGCCAGCATGACTGGGGTGATCATCGCCTTTACCAGGCAAACAAATGACCGAGAGATCATTGCCCTGAAAGCCTGTGGCGTCAGTCTGAAACAGATGCTGCCGCCAGTTATAATTATTGCAGCACTCATTGCACTGTTAACCGGTTTTTTCTCCACTCGCCTGATCCCGGCTGGTGAACAGGGAATGAAGCTGCTTATGTTCCAGCTGGCCAAGGAAAAGGTGGATAAAGGCCTCAAGGAAAAGAAGTTTACCGAGGCACTTGGAGACCTTGTCGTCTATGTAGATGACATAGACGACGATGAGAACTGGCATGGTGTGTATGTGTCTGATATGCGCAACCGGCAGCAGCCAATCATCACCGTTGCAAAAGGTGGCAGGATGTCGGCCGACATTGACAACATGGTGGTAACCATAATTCTCAATGATGGCACATTGCATAATGTAGATGGTCAGGACAACCAGGTGATCAGGTTTCAACGCTACCAACTGCACATTCCCCTGCGTCCACCAACTCGGATTGATGGGGATGATGTTACCACCTTGGACAGGGGCTCAATGACGCAACAGCAGCTCCTGGAAAGCGCAGCCCGTTTGGGTTATGATACCCCCAAAGGTATTGTGTTCCTTTCTGAGTATCACCAACGATTAGTTCTCCCTGTTGGCTGCTTTATTCTTAGTCTCCTTGGGATCCCCCTGGGGCTGCAGGCTGGACCAGGTCGACGTGCTGCGGGTATCCCTTTGGGGCTGGGATGCTTTGTGCTGTATTACTTAGCCTTTACCACTGGAATGGTTTTAGTGGAAGATATGGTTGTGCCAGTGATCACTGGAATGTGGATGCCCAACGTGTTCTTTTTCATCCTCACCGTTTATGTATTTTTACGAGTGGATAAAGAAAAAACCTTATTCCCCGAATCAATCCATACAGTTATTCTTTTCCTTTATGAAAAGCTTTGTCAACCGGTCATTGCCCTGGCCGGTGCTGTTTTTCACCATGTTGTCTCCAGACGTTCAGCGCATCGGCAAACAGTGGAGGCAGCCGCACCCTCTTCTATGGCTCAAGTCAATGCAAACGCCACTACAAAAATCTACCATTTCAATACCTGCGAAGAATACAACTGTCCGCAATGTACCATTTTCTTTATTAACCATAAAATTGCTGAAGAATCTGGTTTTACTCCATGCAAATACTGTAAAGCTCAACGAGAAGAGCGTAACACGTCTTAAGCTGGTATGCTCCAATACCTTGGCGTTGTTTATAGCCAAAATGTACCTATAATAAGAGAAGGCAATGCATTATTTTCTACCAATCCCCTGAACACAAAAAGTTATGCTTATACCTACCTCTCAACAGATGCGAAAGCTTGATCAAATGGCCATTGAGCACCTTGGTATTCCGGGTGCGGTGCTCATGGAGAATGCTGGACGAGGCACGGTTGAGCATATGGAACAGCATTTTGGTTCGCTTGCTGGTCAACATGTTCTCATTTTTGTGGGTCCTGGGAACAATGGTGGTGATGGGTCTGTCATTGCCCGCACAGTGGTGAATAAAAAGGCTATCCCCCATGTCTTTTTTCTTACTGCCCCGGAAAATCTCACAGGAGATGCCCTGCTCAACTATCAGATTATCAAAAAAATGGGTGTTGCTTGCACAATGTTGCAAGGGGAAGCAGATGTTGATGCAGCCAAACAATACATCCATTCTGCAATCAGCCATCTCAACATCCACTCCATTGTAGATGCTCTTTTTGGTATTGGACTTACCCGTGATGTGGGAGGGCGTTTTAAAAAAGCCATAGAGCTTATAAACATTCTTAAAGATACTTACAATCTCCCTGTTGTTACAGCAGATATTCCATCTGGAATCCACAGTGACACAGGCAAGGTTATGGGAGTCAGTGTTGCTGCGGATGTAACGGTCACCTATGGGTATTATAAACCTGGACATTTCCACCACGGCAGTCAGCATGTGGGAATTGTGGAACTCGTAGATATCGGTATTCCTGAGCTTCTGCAGCAAAAAATACAACCTGATGGCTATGCGCTTACCCCAACATCGCTGCCACAGCTTGCCCAAAAACCGCTAGACGGTCATAAAGGTACCAACGGCCATCTCCTTATTCTTGCGGGATCAACAGGAAAAACCGGTGCTGCCATGCTCAGCGCAAAAGGAGCGCTGCACAGCGGCTGTGGATTAGTGACTCTTGGAGTCCCGAGTGATCTCAATGCTCTTTTTGAAATCAGTCTCCCCGAAGCCATGACTGTCCCGCTGCAACATTCACAGGGTTTTCTGCATGCTCATGATTATGAAGCTCTTTTATCTCTGATAAATGGAAAAGAGTGCGTTGTTATTGGGCCTGGCATGGGAAATGATCCAGCAACAGCCACGCTTGTACAAAAGATATACAGAGATGTAGCGCTTCCAATGGTGGTGGATGCTGATGCCATCAATATCCTGGCTGCTCAATCAGAGACTATCCGATCTCCAGGTGGCCCAAGAATTTTTACTCCCCACCCTGGTGAAATGGCTCGCTTGCTTGGTGTCACTCCACAAGAAATACAAGCTGACAGGCTTAAAGCTGCTCAGTGGCTCACAAAAGAGTCGCTCCCTTACCCTGTCATCACTATCCTTAAGGGTGCTGGCACGGTGGTAGCCTCAAATACACGCCAATGGTGTATCAACACCACCGGCAACCCGGGTATGGGGACAGGAGGCATGGGCGATGTACTTTCAGGGGTTGTGGGGAGCTTACTTGCTCAAAGCTACTCCCCCTGGGATGCCGCCTGTCTTGGGGTATATCTCCACGGTCGTAGTGGGGACATACTGGCAGAGGAGCATGTTTTAGGCTATACAGCATCTCAACTTGCTGCAACGCTTCCACTGGCAATAACCCAAACCCTCCAGTATCACAACCAGTATTAGAGGTAAACCTATGCTCACCGCAAGCGATATCATGAGTGATGAAATCATTGTTATCAATGAGACTGATTCCATCAAAGACCTGGCCGTTACCCTTATTACCCACAAAATAAATGGGTTACCTGTTGTTGATGAAACCAACACGGTTGTTGGAATCGTAACAGAAAGTGACTTGATCTTTCAAAACAAGAAAGTTCATATTCCAACAGCAATTGCCATACTGGATTCTTTTCTCTTTTTGGAAAGACCGGAAAAAATGGAAAAAGAGCTGAAAAAAATATCAGGTACTCAGGTGAGTGATATCTGCACTTATGAGGTAATAAGTGTAACTCCTGATACACCAATAGATGAAATTGCTACCATCATGGCAGAAAAAAAGATCCATTCCTTGCCGGTTATGGATGGTGGAGAGCTGGTGGGTATTGTAGGGCAGACAGATATTATCCGTACCATTGCCGAGTGTGACTGAGTTACAACCTCACTCACTCTCTGCATAAAAGCACAGGCAATTGCGTCCATTTCTCTTAGCCTGATACATGGCAATGTCTGCATGGCGGAGCATGCTTTCCGCATCTGAGCAGTCATCAGGAAAAACAGAGATACCTATACTGGCACCGATGTAACAAATATGATTATCAATCTCAATGGGTTCATTGAGCAGGTCAATGGCCTTTTGGGCAACATTTTTTGCTCCTGCAGGGGTGTCGGTGCTCTCCAGTAAAATGACAAACTCATCACCACCAAGACGACACACCGAATCAGAAGAACGCAGGGTGGAGCCTAATCGCTGTGCCACCTGAACCAACACCATATCCCCGATACCATGACCATAGGTATCGTTAATGGGTTTAAAACGATCCAAATCAATAAAAAGCAGGCATAACCGTCTTTTCTGCCGCCTGGCCAGTGAAATAGCCTGGGGAAGACGCCGCCTGAAATAGTTCCGATTTGGCAGATGCGTTAACGTGTCGTGGTTAGCCATATAGCGAACGAGCTCTGCCGCTTCCTGCCGCTCGGTAATGTCCTGAAAAATGAGTACTCCACCACACACCGTGTTCCGTTCTATAATCGGGGTGGAGGTGAACTCAACAGCAAGGATGGTACCATCACTGCGTACAAGACGCGCTTCCTCAAAATAGGCGCTGTTTTTTTTCTCATTTTTCTTGAAAAACGGACAGCAGTCTACCTCAAATTCCTCGCTTCCCGGGATGGATAGCCTGAATATGGACAGGTACGCTTGACCTATCACGTCTTCTTCCTTAAACCCCAACATGCTGAGGCCCGCAGGATTAATGTAGTTTATGGTCCCGTCCTTGTTAACCCCACAAATGCCGTTGGCTGCGGCATCAAGAATCATCTCATAATTCTTGGACAAAAGCTCCTGTTCTGTTTTTGAGCGATAAGAGCCAATGATGTAACGAATCCGATTTTTCAGCACCGGCCACCGAATGGGTTTTCGGATAAAATCAATAGCCCCGGCATTAAAAGACCGATCAATGGTTTCTTCATCATCAAGCGCTGTGATCATAAGAACTGGTGGTGGATTTGTCCTGGTGGCATTGATGTTTTCACATACTGTAGCCCCGTCAATCCCGGGCATGGCAATGTCTAAAATAACCAAATCGTAGTGGTTTCTATCAATCAAATCAAGTGCAGCCTCACCATCTGCGCCCTGATCCACAATATACCCTTCGCTTTCCAGAAACTGACGAAACAGGATGCGTATAACTACGTCATCATCTACGACAAGAATACGAGGGCTTATTTCAGCAAAAAAAGGTGTGCTCATGGCGTTCTTGATAACCTGAGTTGTTTAAATGATATGTATTGTACGAAAACGGTTTAGGTTTTATCAAGCTGTTCTTGAAAAAAAGCAATAACATCATCAACTGCAGTCATGATCTTTGGCAGTAATTGGTCAACGTGACCACTATTTCCCAACTTGCCAGCCTGTTCCACTTGAGCACAAAGTGCTGAGAGTTCTTCTGCTCCTATTTGTGCACTGCTCCCCTTCATTGTATGGGCGATTTTTTGCACATCTGCAATCCTTTGTTCTTTGGCAGCCTGTGCCATTTCAGCAACTCTTTTTTGCATTGCCGGCACAAATACCTGAATAACTCTGTTTGTGGATCCCACATGTTTTTCCAGTCGTTGTAAGGCAGCTGGATTAATGGAAGAAAGATCCTTATCTTGTAAAACAGGTTGAAGATCACCACCACTGTCTGATTCACCCTTTCCACTGAGATGAGTCACACCGAGTTGGGGAAACCTGGCATTGAGCACCTGTTCCATCTGTTCAAAATCAATGGGTTTTACCAGGTAATCAATCATCCCAATATCATAACACCGTTTGCGGGTAGTTGTTGTAGCGTCTGCAGTTAGTGCCACAATTAAAGGGACATAAGCTCCTGGCTGAGCTTTATGATACTTCAATATTTTTTTGGTCGCTTCAAAGCCATCCATCACCGGCATCTGGCAATCCATAAAAATCAGATCATACTCATGCTTTTTGCACAGCGCAACTGCCATTGCTCCGTTACTGGTAACATCAAGGGTTAGGTGCAGCGTACGGAAAAGCTCCTGCATAACAATTCTGTTGGTACTATCATCGTCTGCCACTAAAATCCTGATATGCTGTTTTTTTTGCTGTTGGGTCTTATATGCTTTTAAAGGATTTTTATACACAGGCAGGGAGAGCTGCTTCATGGCCTGCGGTGTATTCACTGGTTCGGTCCCAACATCCTCGGATCGCTCAAGAGCAAGGGTAAACCAAAATTCCGAACCACCATCAGCTGTCAATTCTGCACCAATCTCCCCCCCCATCAGCTTGACCAGTTTAGCGCAAATCGACAATCCAAGACCTGTACCGCCGAATTTTCTGGTGGATGTGGCATCTGCCTGCACAAAGGGCTGGAACAAATAGGGAACTGCTTCCGGATCAATCCCTATCCCGGTATCACGAACACTACATCGAAGGTTGTCTTTACCGTCTTGTTCCCCCTTTTTACTTACGGTTACGCTTATCTGTCCCTGTTCGGTAAATTTGATGGCATTACCGATCAGATTTACCAATATCTGACGCAACCGGTAGGAATCTCCTTTATAGCTTGCTGCCAGGTTATCATCATAGGTAAGCTGCAACCCAATATTTTTCTGTCTGGCAGTCACAGCATAAATGGTGACAAGATCATCCAAGAGCGGACGGAGCTGAAAAAAAGTCTCCTCCAGAATCAGTTTATCCGCCTCGATTTTAGAAAAATCCAGCAAGCTGTTGATAAGTGCCAATAGACTCTCAGCAGAGCCATGGATCAGCTCGGCAAAATGTTTTTGCCGGGGTTCCATATCTGTGTTCAACAGCAACTTTGATAGACCTATAACTCCATTCATTGGTGTCCTGATCTCATGGCTTATCATTGCCAGAAAATCAGATTTTGCTTTACTTGCACTATCTGCCTTCTTAACCTGCTCTTCCAAAATCTGATTTTGGGTGAGCAAAATTTCCAGCTCGGCACGGAGCTTGGTATTCTCTACCTGAATGTTATCCATTATTACTAAAAAAGAGAGAGCTGTTTTTTTGTGGTTTTCTTTTTTCCCTTGCCACGCTTGCCTGTCGAATAAACGCTGACACAGTCTTTTGGTATTTCACTCACAAATACAGAGGGTGCCAGCGACTCCTTTTTTTCACCATGGATGGTACGAGTACGACAATGCAAGATAAATAATTTTTCTATGGCTCTGGTCATGGCAACATAAAATAACCGTCGCTCCTCTTCAATGTGATCAGCCAGTTTTTGCTCATCCAATGGTGTGCGAGGTTTGATTGGGCACAGTCCTTCCTCAGCCCCAGCTATCATAACGACCTTGTATTCCAAGCCTTTAGCAGCATGCATGGTGGAAAGCGTGACACACTCAGCTTCATCGTCATAGATAACGGAATCACTATAACGATACAGGTACTCAGCAAATTGTAAAGGAACATTGCTGTAGTTCACACTCAGCCCATGAAGTCTTTCCAGTTCAGGCGAATTGGCTGGCAGGTTATAATGGGATGCTAACTTTTCAATAATTGTTGTCGTTGGGTTCGTTCCCTGGGCAGCCTTTTGCAAATTTGAGAAAAACAAGTGCAATGCAGAAAGTCCAATACGAACATCCTCATCACCAAAGGTTTTTGGGTCACGCTCAAGCAGTGAAACAGCATTGCCTTCCCGTTCCAGTAGTTGAGCACGCAAGGACTGAATGACTTTTTTGCCGATCCCCTTCTGGCTGGCGAGTACTGCCAACTCTTGCTCTTCTTCAGCCAGGCCAGCCAACATCAGCAAGCTCAAATATATGTTTTGTAACGATCCACGGGTATAAAAAGCCTTCAGATCAACAATCTGAAACGGAATACCGTGCTCCGCCATTACCGTGCTCACCACTTCCATCTGCAAGGAGGTGCGAAACAGAATACCAATATCACCTAGGGAATACTCTTTGTCCTGAACATCGGTTAATGTGTCTATTGCACGATGCGAAGTACCTCCTATTAAGGCTTCTATGAGAGTAATCAGGGTTCGTGCTTCCTGGACGGGTGTCGTACATTGCTGGAGATGAACAGTTGCGCGTGCAGTACTGGAGGGAACCAGGGGAGCAACCTGGTCACGATTTTTGTTCCGGGAAATCACAGCAAGAGCAGCGTTTAAGATATGTGCTCCACTGCGATAGTTTTGAATCAGCTGATGATTGCTTGCCTGGGTAGCGGCTGAAAACCGGTCAAACCATCTGGCATCAGCACCACGAAAACCATAGATGGCCTGATCCGGGTCACCAATAACAAAAACAGGATTTTTTTGGGCAAGCGCAAGCACAAGTTCATACTGCGTGTGATTGACATCCTGAAATTCATCTACAAACAGATGCCCGGTGGATGCTCCCATTTGACAAGCCAGTTCATCACCGGCAAGGAGCAGAGTAAGCCCCTCACGGAGAATATGATCCAGGTCAACACGGTTATGCCTCTCAACGTAAAAGAGGTAACGTTGAGAGGCTTGCGTGTTGCGGTGCTCTGCAATCTGTTGAAGCACCTCCTTAAACTCAATTTGGGCAATATCAGGAAACAGGGAGTGTAAAATTCGCTTTCGCTGAGTTGGTCCAATGGGTTTGAGCTGAGGGTTCTTCTTCTTTAACCAGTGGAGGCAATAGCCATGAAAGGTAAACACCTTGAGTCGCGATTGCAACGCCTCATCCTTTCCTGTTTGTGCTATAATTCGTTCCCTAACCTCGTCAGCCGCCTTATTGGTAAAGGAGATAACGGTACAGTTTGTCTTTTCTTCTAGAAGCGTCTTAACCACCCGCTGAACTAAGGTATGGGTTTTACCCGTTCCAGGTCCAGCTTTAACCATTACAATTCGGTTGCGGTCGTTAAGTGCAGCATCCTGCTCAGGGTTGAGCACCTTTATCTGGGGGACGGTGTCCTTGTGTTTGGCTGGTTGTTTTTGCCGTGTTTTCTGTGTTCCAGATTGCTTGGTTCGTTTTTTCTTTTTTAGCGGAGCAAACATGGATAACTGGCCAGCAACCAGCTCTCTTTCCCCTTCATCAAAAACGCGGATAACACCAAACTCACCGTCAAAGCCAGGTGTACGGATAACCTCATTATTTCTGACCCTGCGAATGGCTTCACCTATAAGTGGCGAAGACTTGGCAGCGATATCTTCTATGGGAACATCAAGCAGCAGTTCAAATTCAGATCCAAACAGAGTGATCAGTTTAGCATACGCTGCTGCTACCTTCTTGGTTGCCGGTCCGACACTAAGCAGTTCACTGAGAATTTCCGGTACTGGCGTAATACTGAAAAAAACAGGGTCGTGAGGATTATAGTGCGGTTGACTTCGATCAGCTAAGGTCATAACCCGGTGGAGCACCCCCACAGTAAGCGGCCTGCCGCACTCTGGACATTTCCCCTCATACTTAATGGTTTCTTCCGGATCCAAACAGATGTTACACTTGCGATGACCATCGCAGTGGTATTTTCCTTCTTCTGGATAAAACTCAACAGTGGCATGGAACACCCGGTTACCATTGTCATCCACGGGTTGCCTAATAGCTTCTCGCATATGAAAGAAATCAAAGTCGGTGGTGAATATATTCGCTTCACGACCGAGTTTAGCAGGTGAGTGGCAATCAGAATTTGAAATAAAGGTGTATTCATCCAGAGCAGATACCCTTCTGTTCATTTCAGGATCAGAAGAGAGCCCGGTTTCAAGGGCAAAGATGTGGGGGGTCAGGTCTTCAAAGCACTCTTCGATCCGATCAAAACCCGATTTTGAGCCAAACAGGGAAAACCAGGGGGTCCAGATGTGCGCTGGAACAAAAAAACCTTCAGGGGCTTTCTCCAATACAATTTCCAGCAGATTCCTGGCGTCCAGGCCAAGGATAGGTCTGCCGTCTGATTTCAAGTTGCCGATATTACCTAAAGTCTGATTGATGCGACGGACGCTCTCAATATCTGGGGCAAAGACAATATTGTGATTTTTCCGTACCCGATCATTTTTCTTATAAATCGAGCTAATCTCGGAGGTGAGAACAAACCTGATCTCGTCCAGTGAAACTGAAGGTTTAAGTTCACAAGGTAACACACCGTTAACCTGTTGATATTCAGGCTTAAGCTTGTAAAATCCGGGTTCTGCTTCGATGAGCTGTTCACATATTTGGCCAAACCATTCAGGATGGGTAAAATCGCCAGTCCCAAGCACGTGGATCCCCTTAACGGCGGCCCAGGCAGCCAACCCGACTAAATTGGACAACTTGCTGGTAGCCCGGGAATAGGCGGAGTGGATATGGAGGTCAGCTATGTATTTCATGTTGCTCTTGGGTGATATAAGTTATGTTTGCGAATGTAAAAAAGCACCTGCTGATTGAGCATGGGAACGCCAGTATCTGTCCTCAGTTGATCGCGGAGGGATGAAGAAGAGACCGGTAAATGAAACCCATCCAGATAATGGATGAAGCGACCATTGCCCAAACGGTAGAGTTCCTGATCATCACAGGTATAGGAAACGTCCAGGAGACGGAGCGTTTCCCCCATTGTATCATGATCAACTCCCTGACGACTGACAACAATAAAATCCACCGAGTCAATGAGTTCACCTGCATGATACCAGTTAGGCAGATCAACCAAAGAGTCGGCCCCTATGATCAGGACGTACTGTTCATCGTTTTGTTGCTGGAGTTGACGAAGAGTATGAATGGTGTATGAGGGGCCGTCATATTCACTTTCGATGAGCGAGACATGAAGAGCGCTGTTATGTTTGAGAGCGAGTTCAAGCATAGCGACCCGGTGATGATAGGAGGCTGCTATGTGGGATTTATGGGGTGGATGAGCTGCGGGAATAAAAAAAATACTGTCCAATGCAACCTGACCCAGCACATATTCAGCCAGCGCGACGTGCGCCTTATGTACCGGATCAAAAGTTCCACCGAACAGCCCGACTTTACGTCGGTAATCAGCACTCATCCTTCTAGCGGCGAATTTCACCTTGCCCAAAAACAATGAATTTTTGGGTTGTCAATTCTTTGAGTCCCATGGGACCATACGCGTGGAGTTTGGTGGTGGATATCCCGATTTCTGCACCCAATCCAAACTGCCCGCCATCATTGAAACGTGTTGAAGCGTTTACCATAACCGCTGAGGCATCCACTTCACGGAGAAAACGCTGACTCTTTTCATAGGAGTTGGTGATAATGGTTTCGGTATGGAGCGAACCATGCTCGGCGATATACTCCATGGCCTCGTCCATATCAGCCACGACTTTCATAACCAGCTTAAGGTCCAAAAATTCTGTACCCCAATCTTCAGCTTGTGCAGGCGTAATAAGGGTGCTGAGCACGCAGCTTTGCTCGCACCCAAGGATTGTTACACCATTATCACTGAGCGCCTGAGCCAATGCAGGAATCATCAGAGGTGCACTTTTTTCATGAACCAGTACCCCCTCCACCGAGTTGCATACTCCAGGCCGTTGTACCTTACCATTCAACACAATGGGTACGGCCATATGCTGGTCAGCATCTTCATCAATGTACGCGTGGCAAACACCCTTATAATGCTTGAGCACAGGAATCATGGATTTTTGAGTGACAGCGCGGATGAGCCCTTCACCGCCACGTGGAATAACCAGATCAATGTACTCTTCCTGCTTCAGTAAGACATCAACACCAGCGCGATCAGTAAAGGGCAACACCTGAACCGCTGCAGCGTCTACACTGTTGTGTTGTAAAACTTCCCCAATGATGGTTGCCAGTGCAAGATTGGAATGGATGGCTTCCGAGCCACCGCGCAGCACCACAACATTTCCTGCTTTTAGGCAGAGCGCTGCAGAATCAATGGTAACGTTGGGACGTGATTCATAAATCATGCAGATGACCCCCAAAGGCACCCGCATCCGACCTACAGTAATCCCGCTGGGACGTTTCCCCATTTCAGTGACTTCACCAACAGGGTCTTCAAGGGAGGCAATCTCTTTAAGTCCCTGGACCATGTCACCAATCCCCTTGTCGGTCAAAGCAAGACGATCCAGCATGGCTTGTGATAAGCCCTTTGCCTCTCCTGCCTTAAGATCTTTTTGATTTTCAGTGACAATAAATTCCTGACGTGCAAGTAAAGCATCAGCAGTTTCCAGGAGAATCGTATTTTTCACCGCTGTGGGTAATGCTGCCATTTTTCTTGAAGCTGTACGGGCCTTCCTTGCAATTTCAAGGATTGCGGTTTCAAGCTGGGCAATATCCATAACTCCTCCTTAAACGTTTAAGCTTGCTGCTGTCATAGCTTCTCGCACCATAAGATGCTCCGTAATGTACCACAAAAAACCATAAACAGCTATGAACAGGAGCGGTAGAATCGGGATAATGCACATCAGGAAGATTGCGCTAACACCAGATTATCGCGATGAATAACCTCATCACTATCCTTGTAGCCTAACACTTCAAAAATCTGGAAACTTTTAAGTCCCTTTATCTGCTCTATTTCTTTAGCAGAGTAGTTACACAGGCCTGATCCTATAAGTATTCCATCTTCACTGAAACATTGAACAGGTGCCCCCACATCAAAGTCCCCTTGAACCTCAATAACACCAGATGGTAACAAACTTTTTCCCTGTTGTTCCAGCGCCCGGCAAGCACCTTGATCAAGAAAAAGCTTACCCTCTGGACGAAGCACATAAGCTATCCAGTGTTTTCTCCGGGTTATGGTCTCTTCTGCTGGCAAAAAAAAGGTACCGATCATCTCACCGCTGAACAGCTCCTGTAAAATATCAGGATTCCTGCCAGGCCCTATAAAAGAGCTCCCACCACAGGTAGCCACCATCTTGGCTGCATTAATTTTGGCAAGCATCCCGCCAGTACCCAGCAAACTGGTAGTACTCCCTGCCATATCGCGTATGGTTTCATCAATATGAACCACGGTATATATGGGTTTGGCTTGTATATCTTCATTGGGGTTTCCAGTGAAAAGGCAATCCACATCGGTTAAGATAATGAACATATCTGCGCCGATCATATTCGTGATCAATGCACCCAGGGTATCGTTATCACTGAAACGGAGCTCTTCGCCAGAAACCGTGTCATTTTCGTTAATTATAGGCACCACACCGAACTCAAACAGGGTGAGGATAGTGTTGCGCACGTTGAGATAGCGGCTCCGGTGAGATAAATCTTCATGGGTAAGCAGCACCTGAGCTACCTGTTGATCGTGTTCGGCAAAGGCCAGCTCATAGGCCTGCATCAAAAGCCCTTGTCCTGTTGCAGCCAGAGCTTGTTTGACCCGCAATTCTTCATGGAATTTTTTTGAGATGTGCAGTTTCTGGCGGCCAGCAGCCACAGCACCTGAACTCACCAGGATAACCTCGCGCCCGGTTGATTGTAAAAAGGCCACCTGCCTGGCAATATGGGCGATTACGTCTGGATCAACGCCATACCCATCGGTGAGTACCGCACTCCCAACCTTTATAATAACCCGTTTGGCCTGATCAAAAAGCGTCTGACGGAGAAACAGTCCTTCTTCCCTACTCACCTGAAAGGTCATAGCTTGCTCTTTGTTGTTCAAGTTTTTCGCTGATCACCTGTTTCAAACCATCAAGGCCTTCCTCAAATGCGGCAGAGATCAGTAACACATCATGCTCAAGTTCAGCTAACACTGTTTTGCGCTCTTTGAGCTCCACATCTGTCAGTTCATCAATTTTATTGCCTACCAAAATTTGGGTACGGTTGCCTAATTGCTCGTCATAGGCTGAAAGTTCATTTTTGATGGTGTGATATGCACCCAACATCTGTTCTACAGAAACAGAAACATCAAGCACGTGCAATAAAAGAGAGGTCCGTTCAACATGACGCAGAAACTGGTGCCCCAGTCCCACCCCCTGGTGAGCGCCCTCAATGAGCCCTGGAATATCTGCAATAATGCAGGAATCCGCATAGGGAAAATGAAGGACACCAAGCTGGGGTTCAAGAGTGGTAAACGGATAGGAGGCAATTTTGGGATTAGCTGCGGACAGTTGGGACAGCAAAGTGGATTTCCCGGCATTGGGAAGGCCTACCAGGCCCACATCAGCTATGAGCTTGAGCTCAATTCGCAGCCAGCGCTCTTCTCCCTGCTGACCAGGTGTAGCCTTCCTGGGCGCCCTGTTGGTTGCGCTGGCAAACCTTGAGTTTCCAAGACCGCCTTTCCCACCTGATGCTGCGATGTACACCTCGTCATGGGAGGTTAAATCAGCTAAAACCTGTCCTGTTTCAGCGTCTTTAATGATAGAGCCTTTGGGAACCTTTATGGTGCAGTCTTTGCCGCCTTTACCATGTTTATCACTCCCCTGGCCATTACCTCCTCGTTCAGCCTTAAAATGGGATCTGTATTTAAAATCAATGAGCGAATTAAGTTGCTGATCGACAACAATATACACATTGCCACCTTTACCACCATCACCACCATTGGGTCCACCTTTGGGAACAAACTTTTCCCGTCGAAAGCTGACACAGCCGTCACCGCCATCGCCTGCTTTCACCCAAAATTTAGATTCGTCTACAAAGCCCATATGGATATGCTCAAAATAAAAAGACTCGCCACCAATGTTATGAATTGATGCCGAGTCTTAAATCGGTATGCAACGTGAGGTTGCTATATCACCCTGTTTCCAGAGTGGAGCTTGCTACTCAGGGTAAACTGAAACCCTTTTGCGATCTTTGCCAAAGGTTTCGTATTTCACCTTGCCATCAACTTTGGCAAAAAGCGTATAATCCCTTCCACAACCTACATTTTCGCCAGGATGAATTTTAGTTCCCAGTTGACGAACTAAAATATTTCCTGCGCGGACAGCTTCGCCACCAAAACGTTTGACACCGCGCCTTTGTCCGGCACTGTCACGTCCGTTTCTTGAACTACCGCCTGCTTTTTTATGTGCCATGAATCTTTCTCCGTATCAGATGATAATTTTACGCTGATATTGTTTCAATGGTCAGAGCTGTGAACGGCTGTCGATGTCCTTTTTTGACACTGTAGCCTTGACGTCTCTTCTTTTTGAATACGATTACTTTCTTATGGCGACCTTGCTCAGCGATTGTGGCAACGACCTTAGCGCCTTCAACCACCGGCTGACCAACAGTGACCGCTTCACCGTCTGCAACCAGCAGTACATCTTCCAACTCTACAGTTGTCCCAACTTCGCCATCAAGCTTCTCAACGCGGAGGGTGTCGCCGGCTGCTACCTGGTACTGTTTCCCACCGGTTCGTACTATTGCGTACATGCCTTTTCTCCTCAATTACACAAATAAATAAATTTCGCAAAGACGCAATTAAAACACAATGGTACAAACAAGTCAACACAAAGGTCGTATATAAACTTTTTTTAGTCACAAAAAACAGTATTCAGGTGCCAGTAAAACAGTTTTTTGTTGTCAATAAAGTGTAAAAAAAGTAGAATGGTAGGCTTGTTAACGACTGCGTAAAAGCGGAAAAAATGACAACATAACATACTTAGGAGGCAAATAATGGAAAAAATGGAATGCCCATGTGGCTATGTTTACGACCCTGCTGAGGGTGATGCTGAGAACGGAATTGATGCAGGGACCTCTTTTGACGACCTGCCTGAAGATTGGGTCTGTCCAAAATGCGGTGCTGAAAAAGAATACTTTTACGAAGCATCATAAATAACGTGCATAGGCTGCTCTGAGCAGCAGCCTATTGCTTTTTTTGCTTACTGTTACCTCGGAAACACACACCCTCCATTTTCCCAGCTTCGCTGCTTTCCATCTCTACCTTACCAAACCTCACCCACAACCTTATCTGGTTACCACCTGAACCCATAGCAGAAAAAACAGTATTTTTTCAGAACAAATTACCTTCTTTTCACTGGTAATTTACGCACAGCCTCATTACCATTGCATGCAAAAGTTCCTTTAAATATACACCACTTCCATAAGGAACCCACAGATGAAACATACCTGTACACCCTTGCTCCATCTTTCCATGGAAACAAGATTACAGAAATTGGGTGAATGTTCACCTTTCCAGGCACCCAGTTTCAATTAAAAAAACAGGAGAAAATCATGACATTTTCAAGAGTTACTCGAGCACTTTTTGTAATCACCCTCTGTTTTGCCTTTCTTGCATCTGCTTATGCATCAGATTTTGGGAAGCCAGAAGAGTTAGTTGCCAAGAGCACCACCGTATATCGCAGCTTTATAGCTGATCCCCACATGACGTGGTTTCATCATAATGTGAAGAATGCAAAAGGAATTTTTATTGTACCACAAATGTTGCGCGGTGGTTTCATTCTGGGCGGCTCAGGAGGAAGCGGAGTCCTACTGGCCCAAGATAGTACAACTGGCAAATGGAGTTATCCTGCATTTTACACCATGGGGTCAGTATCTCTCGGGTTTCAAATAGGAGCTGAAACCTCTGAAATCGTCCTCATGATTATGACAGACAGGGGACTTAAGGCTATGCTTTCTACAGAGTTCAAACTTGGTGCAGACGTAACCGTTGCCGCCGGGCCCATTGGTGGTACAGCCAAGGCACAAACCGTGGATATTCTCGCATTTGGAAGATCAAAAGGAGCTTTTGGTGGAGTGTCCATCGAGGGGGCTGTGATTGAACCTAGAATCGACTGGAATCAGCAGTATTATAAGAAAACCGGCAACCCTGCTGATATCTTGATCTACCAAAATGTCTCTAACCCAGATGCTGATCCACTGCTCAAAACATTACCCCAACAACGCTTCCACGCACCTGCTGTACAGACGCTTGGCAGTTAAAACAACAGCCTTTGTGTAGAGATGAAATGAGACGCATAACCATTATTTCCTGGCTCTGCAGTTTGCTTTTTATAGGGAGTGCTGGTGCATCCCAGCACTTTCCTCTTTCGCTTACGCTCTGGTTTACCCAGACAGTATATGTACCGTTATACTCACATATTTATGCTGACGAACGGTTTAAAAATAAACCGTTTTTACTGACCGCCACCCTTTCCATTCGCAATACCGACCCGGAGAATGCACTGACCTTGACAAAAGTCGATTATTACGACTCTACAGGTAAGCTCCTGCAACATTATCTTGCCAAGCCCTTGGTCATCGGGCCACTGGGCTCAACGAAATATATAGTGGAAGAATCTGAGTCTAAAGGCGGCTCAGGGGCTAAATTTCTGGTGGAGTGGGATGCAGCTCAACCAGTGACAGAGCCGATCATTGAATCGATAATGATTGGAACCAAAATGCAGCAGGGCATTTCTTTTATCTCAAGGGGGAGGGTGATTCGAGGAAGGAGAAAATAAACCACTTCGGTTATCTGTTTTGCCGGGGGTTATTCCTGACAGGGCTCGCCCAAAATATCCAGTTCAACAAATGTTTTATATCTTGATTTCCGAGCCATGAGTTCCTCGTGGCTCCCTTGCTCTATAATTTTTCCTTGATCAAGGACGATAATCCGATCCGCCCTGCGGATGGTGGATAAACGGTGAGCTATTATAATTGAAGTGCGGCCCTTGAACCCTTCGGCCACTGCACGCTCAAGGAGACGTTCTGATTCCACATCAATGGAGGAAGTCGCCTCATCCAGGACCAGAATTGCAGGATCTCTGTACATGGAGCGTACAAAGGAAAGCAGCTGTTTTTCTCCCACAGAAAGGGCTTTAACATCCTCACCAATCACGGTATCAAGCCCTTTGGGGAGCTTATCTATAAAAGTCTGCAGTGCAGTATCCTGTAAAATAGTGGTGAGCCGTTGTTCATTATACTCTCCATCTAAAATAATGTTGGCACGTACCGTATCAGGCAGGAGGTAAATATCCTGCATAATAACAGCCACCTGGCTGCGCAGCGCATCAAGGGTAAACGTCCTTACATCAATGCCATCAATGGTAACTCGCCCGGAATCGGGGTCATAAAAGCGGGCCAGTAAGTGGATCAGAGTCGTCTTTCCAGCACCAGTTGAACCAACAAGGGCCACGGTTTCTCCAGCAGCAATATCCAGGTGAATGTCACGCAGCACCTTTTCCTGCCCGTCATAACTGAAATGAACATGATCGAAACAGAGCGCACCTGCAGTACTACCAGGTTCTACAGCCTGCTCTGATACGACTAACCGAGGTTGCGTATCCAGCAGCTGAAAAATCCGTTCAGCTGAAGCCATGGCAGACTGGACAATGGAATATTTTTGTGCAAGTTCTCGCAGTGGTTGAAAAAACAGCCGCATGTAGGCAAGAAAGGCAACCAGTTCTCCAAGAGTAAGCCTGCCCTGCAGATGTTCACCGCCACCATACCAAAGAATACAAGCCACAGATGATGCACTCATGAGATCAGCCAAGGGCATGAAAAAGGCAAACACCTTGATTTGGTCTAAATTTCGATCCAGATACTCTTGCGTTTGCTGGCAGTACTTTTCTCCACTGATTTTTTGCCGGTTAAACACCTGAATAATGGTCATTGCTTCAAGAGTTTCTGCTAAAAAACCGTTGAGTCTTGCCAGCTGGGTGCGAATCCGCCTGAATCGTTCCCTGGCAATTTTTGCAAAAAAAGAGGTAACAATACAAGCCAGGGGGATAAACAGGGTGAGCCACAGTGCCAGGTAAGCGTTCATATAAAACAGTACACAGAAAATCCCCACCAACTTAAACAAATCATTGCACATGGTCACCATGACTGAGGTGAACATCTCGTACATATTTTGGATATCGTTGGTCAAGCGGGTAACCAACCGCCCCACCTTTTGCTCATGAAAAAACCACATATCCAGGGTCAGGACATGGGCAAAAAGCTGTTGTCTGAGTGTATCCATGATGGACTGGCCCACCCATTCAAGGAGCACCACCTGGAGAAAACCAGCTCCAAATAGCGCAATAATCAGGCACCCATACCACAGGGCTACCTTTTGCAGCCCAGCCAGTCGGATGTCCATCGGTGGTGCGCTGACAGGGGCCATATAGCTGTCTATGGCATACTGGACAAGTTTAGGCAGGGCAAGTGTAGCCCCACTGATGGCAAGGGATAAAAGGATGGCAAAACATATAAAAACCATATGCTCTTTACAGTAGCGCAGAATCCTGCGCCACAGCATTACATCGCCAATATTTCCTTGCTGGCCCTTTTCTGAGTAACCGTAACTAATCATTGTTTTTTTGTTTATCGATCATGGCTCGATAAAAAGGGTGATCCAGGAGGGTGTTATGTGTTCCCTGCCCCACAATGGCACCATCATCAAGAATGATAATTTGGTCAGCTGCCTCAAGCACATTGATTCGGTGGGAGACGATGAGCACAATTTTGGTGGCCTCCACCTCTTTTATCCCTTCCAACACTGCCACTTCAGTTTCCACATCTACCCCGCTGAGTCCATCATCAATGATGAGCAGGGGGCGTTTTAAAAGCAGTGCCCGGGCCAGGGAGAGACGTTGTTTCTGCCCGCCTGAGAGCTTAACGCCGCGTTCTCCGATTACGGTTTGATACCCATCAGGAAGGCTTAAAATTTCCTCATGGATCGCTGCCTGCTGTGCAGCATTGATAATGTCTGTCTCTGTTGGATCATCCATACCAAACCCGATATTGTTGACTACCGTATCAGAAAACAAAACAGGTTCCTGGGACACATACGCGATATGATCACGAATCCATGTGGTGGACAGAGTATGCACTTCCTGATCATTAAAAAAAAGTTTCTGATCAGGTACCTGGTAAAGCCTGAGCAGAAGCTTGCAGAGCGTGGATTTACCTGAACCGGTCTTGCCGGTAATTCCCAAAATGCCTGGTCCTACCTCAAGAGAGATGTCAATAAGTACCTCTCTGGTGGCTTCAGGATAGCTGAAATACAGATGTTCAACTCTGTAGGTAACACTATCCAGGCTCTGCTGTTGTTCATCACCTTCACGCACACACTGTTCCTCTTTCAAAAGTGTATTGATTCGCTTAAGAGAGGTGATACCGCGCTGCATCACATTAGCCACCCATCCAAACGCCATCATTGGCCAGGTAAGCATTTGCATATAGGTCATAAAGGCTGCAAAATCGCCAATGGTGATGGTCTCGGTTACCACCAACTGTCCACCATAGTAGAGGATCAGCAGCATACAGAGGTTGCCAAACATGGTTGCTGCGGGGAAAAGCAGCCCCTGAATGCGTGCCACCCCCAGGTTACGGGAAACATAGTCTTTGCCATACTTGCCAAAGCGTTTTTGCTGCATTTTTTCCAGGGTATACCCTTGAATGAGCTGGATTGAAGACAGGGTGGTCCTGACAAATTCTGTGAGTAACGAAAACTGTTCCTGTACCAAATTAAAATGGTAATGCATGCGGCTCGACAATACCCTGGTACACAATCCGAGAAGGGGCATGGGAAGAAGAGCCAGCAAGGTAAGCTTTATACTGATGGCACCCATGAAACAGATCGCTACCGAGGTCAAGACCAAGGCATCCACAGCAGCAACCAGCCCCATGCCGCTTGCCATCTGCACAGACCCCAGATCGTTGGATACACGAGCCATGATATCTCCGGTTTTCCAACGTTCAAAAAACGGCTGGTCCATGGTGAGGATATGCTCATATATCTGGTCACGAACCTTTTTTTCCAAGATGCGTGAAAAACCAAGGATCAGATAACGCCAGATAAATCGCAGTACCACCACGCAGCAGGCAGCACCAACAATGATAAGAGCAAGCTGAAAAAGGGATCCAGAGGTTGCATTTTGCTCTGCCAAACTATCCACCCCCTGTTTGATGAACTTGGGGATGATCAGTTGAATGAAATCAACGCAAACAAGCGCTGTAAAACCAAGTAAAAGCCGCTTGATATGACGGCGGAAAACAGGAGTGAGTATGGCAAAGATATTCTTTATGCCAGTATGCTCAAGAGGTGTGGTCATACTTTGGGGCGAGACTTAAGCAGTTCTTTGTAAGCATCGGTGAACTTGATAAAAGTGTCGCTATCACCGCCTTTGTCGGGGTGCATGGTATGTGCTTTTTTCCGGTACAAGGTGGTCAATTCTTTGCGACTCAGTTGTGCAAGTTCCTGTTGGCTGAGCCCAAATACCCTGGCAGCTTCGGATACCGACATTTTCTTTTCTGCATGATAAGGGCGATAGCGACGTCTGGCACGTCTAAACCGTTGTCCCATATTATGGTACATCAAGTCACTGTTGTCGGCATGGTCAAAGTAAAGAAAAAGGTACCGTTTGAGATACTCCGGAACGCGTTCAGACCGTTCAAAACCTGCCCAGAACGACGAATCCTGGTCCAAGGCACAGAACTCTTGCAGAAAAAAGGTATCTACTTTTTCACGAGCAAGAACAAAGGGATGGCTCCTCGCGTACTGCTCCCTGAAAAAACGGCCAAGATCAAAGATGGAAAAAAGATAGGTAAACAGCTCTCTGGCCTGGAGATCCTGCTCCCTTAAAAAGATAAGCTGCTCAATTTCATCACGGGATTTCTCGAGCAAAATTTTATACAATGGTGGCGACTTGTCCAACGTATTGGATGAGCAATGCCCAAAACGGAGAAAATGAATCCTTCTCCGATCAAAGACATGGGTGTGTGCAATAGCTCGTTTGCGCAGCTCGCCTGACATGGGTTTCCAGCTTCGGTAATTATGTCGATTGCGAAATGGTTCGATTTTAAACCGAATATAGGGATCTAAAAAAGGGAAGAACAGCTCCTCCAACTCGTTATCAACAAAATTCACCCCATGCTCAGTGAGGGCGAGTACAACGGTTTCGTCTATCTCGAAATGAACATCCCCGGAATAGTTGATGTAGTTTTCCGGTGCAGTGCCGAGGTCAAACACGTTTTTAAAACGATAGACTTCACCATCCAGGTAAGTGTGGCGCATGGTGTAATGCACACCACCGGGGGTTATTTTACGGGCAAGGTACATAAGATAGACTATATTTGAGGTGGAGATGGAGCAGTGTTTTGTTTACCTCCTAACACAGGTACTGCTTTACCACATTTTCAACTGTATCAATGGAGAAAGGTTTGGTTAGCGCCGCAATAAAATTGTTCTCTTGATAGTTTACCATCACTTCATTGGCAGCGTCACCACTTATAACAATAATTTGTGCAGTTTTATCAAGAGCAAACATCTTTTGTGCTGCCTCCACCCCCCCCATCCCATCTTCAACCGCCAGGTCAAGCAGCACAAGATCAAACCCATTGTGTTCTTCAAAGGCGTTGCAAAACAATCGCACAGCTTCCTCACCACTACTCGCCAAGGTCACTTCACACTGGCAGAGCTCGAACATTTTTTTATGTATAATGCGCATCATTTCATCAGCGTCCATCAAAAGCACCCTGGGGTTGGCTACCCCGCTATCTGTTCCGTTGAGAGCACCAGGGGCAATATTGCTGACCGGCAAATAGAGATACACAGAGCATCCCTTGCCCGGTGCAGAATCAAGCCACACCATGCCTCTGTGTTTTTTTATTATGGAATGAACAATGGTGAGCCCTAACCCCATACCTTTTTGGGCACCCTTTTGCTTGGTGGAAAAATACGGATCAAATACCTGATCAATAGTATCAGGATCAATCCCATGACCTTCATCGGTTACAATGACCCGTAGATACTCACCAGGTGGTAATGGTTGTCCGGTATGCTCTGCTTCAATCTCTCCGTCCACCATATCCAACTCCGCATGAATGGTCCCGCCAATATCCATGGCTTCAATGGCGTTTTTAATCAGATTGGTAAAAACCTGGTGGATCAACGAGCCATCAAGCTTAATGAACGGTTGACAGCTTTTATTCTTAATATCAAAAAAAATACCGGTATCTTTCAGCTCATTTTCCAGAGTCTCGCTCAATAATTCCTGAACATTAACCTTTTCACACTGGGGTAGGTAGTTATCTGAAAACGTGGTGAACTGCCTGATAAGCTGCACTGCCAGATTAAATGCTTTACCTGCTTCGTCCAACAACCCCGAGACTTCGCCATCTTTTACAATGAAACGCGACATCTCAACATTGCCACCAATAACAGTAAGTAAGTTATTGAAATCATGAGCAATACCACTTGCCATAACAGACATGGCATCAATTTTCTGGATGCGCTGGAGCTCTTTTTTAAGTTTTTTCTGGCGTTCTTCCAGCATCTTACGCTGGGTTATATCAAGCAGTATTCCAATGATAAACACCCCTTCCTTTTCGACGACCGGTACAAAATTGCCCATAACTTGGTACTCATTAATTCGGACCGGATTTTCATAGTCAAAGATGAGGGGAACAAAATCTGCAGGGTCTTGCAGTGAGGCGATCCATTGCTTGACACTATGTTGTTTTTGTTCTGAAAAAAAATGATAAATACGACTCCCAAGCACCTGTGCTTCTTCCTGTCCCAGTAAGCGAATAGCTGCCTGGTTAGCCATTACCACACGCCCCTGATGGTTGAGCTCCACAACCCCTTCGGACATGTTGGCAAGAATTACATCTCGGTGACGATTACTTACAAGGAGCTCACGGGTAACTTCTCTGGGGTAAAGCCCTTCCATCCCCTCAATATTGTTACCTCTTTTTCTAACCCCGGTGGCAAAAAGTTCCAGTGCTCTGAGAATATGTTTACGCATGTGGACTGCTGGCCCTTTTGCAATGCACACGTCCGCCCCCATGGACTGAGCATAGGCATCTTCTTCCATGGCAACACCGGAAAGAATCACTAAAAAGATGTTCTTGAGCTCTTGGGTGTTGCGGACGATGAAGGTAAGTTTTTCCCCGTCAATTTTAGGCATGATCAGGTCAGTGAATATGATATGAGGCCGACGCGACTCAATATAATCCAGAGCCTCAAGTCCATTCTCAGCAGTCTGCACCACCCAGCCTTCTTCTTCAAGAACCGCAGCAACAATTTTTCTAATAACCGGACTATTATCAACAACTAAGGCGTATTGATCAACCATTTTACAGTAGCTCCTTAACCGCTGCGGCGAGTTCTTGTACATTGAAAGGCTTACTGAACACCCTGTCCGCACCAAGTTCTTTTGCAGCAGGAAGGTACGCTTCAGGACCAATTCGTCCACCGCCAGAAATAGCTATGATTTTGGTATTGGCATACAGGCTTTTTAATGCTGTGATGGTTTCCAGCCCTTCCTGTTCGGGCATAATCAAATCCGTTATAACAAGGTCTGCTTTGATCTGCTGCTGGAGGCGCATCCCTTCTCGCCCATTATTAGCTTCAACCACTTCATAACCAGCCCACTCCATTACTTGACGTATCAGCGTACGCATTTGCTCATCATCGTCTATAACGAGAATTCTCATACTGTTTCCTTTTTTTAGTGAAAAATTTCTCGCAAAGCTGCTGCCATAAGATGCATATCATGGGGTTTACTAAAAAATTTATCAACACCAGCCTGTTTAGCTTCTTCTGCTGAAACCGGTTCCCTATACCCTGAACACAGTATAACAGGTACGTTCGGAAGAACGTTATGCACTTCCCTAGCAAGCTCAAGTCCGGTCATCCCAGGCATAGTAAGATCAGTAATCAAAAGATCAATATTCACTTTTTCCTGCTCCACAAGTGATAATGCCTCATCCGGATGCGTTACCGGGTAAACAGTATACCCTAAATACTCCAGCATTCGGGTTCGCATATTGACCAACTCTTCTTCATCATCTACAAACATGATGGTCTCTGTACCACCTGGTAGATTGGCAATGATCCCTTCGCTCACGGATTCCTCTGCAACTACACATGGGAGAAAAACGGTAAAAACAGTACCTTGACCAACCTCGGACTGCACTTCCACAACCCCATCATGGGCAGCCACAATCCCATGCAGTACAGCAAGCCCCATCCCTGAACCATCGCCAACATCGCGGGTGGTAAAAAACGGATCAAAAATGCGCTGCAACTCTTCTTCAGGCATCCCTTTCCCATTATCCTTGACCTTGAGTACCACATAAGAGCCTGGTTTAAGATCAGGATGCTGATGTGGTTCACCTGCTTCAACATCCCGTTGTTCCAGGGTAATTTCAATGATACCTGCATAACGCTTAAGCGACTGCGCAGCATTATTCCCAAGATTCATTAACACCTGCTGGATTTGACTTGGATCACCAAACACAAAACCAACTGATTCCTGGATAGCAATATGCATTTCTATGGTTGCTGGCAGCGAGGCGCGAAGCAGCTTACAACTTTCCTTGATAAACGGAGCAATATCCAGCTTTTCACGCTGAGCTGTTGAGTTACGCCCAAAGACAAGAATCTGGGCAACAAGTTCCTTGGCCCGGTGACCAGCTCGTCTGATGGAATCTATATGTTCAACGATTTCATTTTGAGTGATTTCCTGCTGATTACCCGGTAACCACTTCCCCTTTTCAACGGGTTGCAACCGATAAAGCAACAGGTCTGCGTTCCCCAAAATTGCTCCAAGTATATTGTTAAAATCATGGGCAATTCCACCAGCCAGGGTAGCGATAGCATCCATTTTATGTGCCTGGACGAGCTGCTGTTCCAGTTTACGTTGGTGAGTGAAATCATGACACACATAAATATATCCTAACACCTCTCCGTTTTCCTCTATGGGGGTACAGGAGATGGAATAAAACTTGTTCAGCGGATCACTTTTCATTTCAATTTTCAGAGGAGCAATATCTGCAGATGACTGATTAAAGGATGAAAATTGACTGGGTAACTCTTGTAACCCCAATATGGTGCTAAAAGACATCCCCACAAGTGATTTTCCCGCTTCCCCCAAGGCCTCTGTAGCTGCCTTGTTGACCTTTAATACTACGTGACTTTTGTTTACAATAAGAATGGGATCGTTTATGGCGTCAAAGGTGTCTTGCCAGTCGCGGGTCAACCTCTCCAGGCATGCCCCATTATAACTGGACACACTGGAAGTATTTTTGCAACGATCCTGCTGAGCCGTTTGTTGCTGTACAAGAGGGCGAATCCGCAGCCAGTAATACACCCCACAGGCAGCAAGCAAGCTCAAAAGCAATAGAATAATAAACACGTTCACCCTGTACACCCTGCCGTTGAAGATACGGACGAAAAACCATGCAGGGAAAAAACATGCTCCCTGAAAAAGGCAATAGTTTTTTTACGGGTGGCAACCAGCTTCACCTGTTCAGGAATGAGATCGGAAAGATCATTTTTCATAATCGACATATTATATTCAATATTTGGAGCAAACCGGTTATCCAGATACCAGGCATAAAAAAGCCCAAAAAAAAGACCTGGTGGAGTAAACCCCTGATTCAAATTTACTATTCTGGAATAGGCATTTTCGCAATGTTGCATGGTTTGCATTTTACACAGTTCCAGATAGATTTTAATCTGTTCCAGGGTTAAAAATCCATTGCACTGGGAGGCATCACGCAAGGTGAGTTTATACATCCTTCCGACGAGTTCCATATCATGATGGACATCAACCATTTCCTTTTTCAAGGCATAGTTACCCAAAAGAGACTGGCCTAGTGCTATAAAAAAAACCACCTCAAAACGATTGAGGATTTCGCTCTGATCCCTGCGAATTTTAATCTTTTGATCTACAGGATCATAAAAAGAAAAAACATTATCCCATTGTTGGCTTCTTTTCCAGCTCCCCTCGTCAATAAGCGTAATGCCTTTGAAATACTTGAGATGTTCAAGAGTAATGTCGGGATGAAGCCACACCAACTCAACCAATCGATCCAACACCCATCGTCGTTGTCCTTCTTCCATTGCTACAGGGACTGCAGCTTGTTCTGTTATCAGTTCAGTGCTGAGAGTGTTCATTGCAGAACAAATCTGTTGGTAACGACAACAGGGAAGTTCCTTCTTGTTGGCCAGAGGAATAGCTATAAAATCAGGAGCCTGCAAGGAACAAACAGCAGGGCTCGTGTCCAAAGAAGCATACGCTTTTACTACCCATAACGTCTTGATCGTTTGAGCCAGGGCGTCAGGGTCATGCCGAAGAACGCCTCTACCACGAAGAGCAGCTTCTGAATGAATACTCGCAGCCACCATGTTGTAGCCCATCGCCTCAACTTTGTTGCGGTCAAGATAGATCGGAATTTTCTGTTCAACTGCGTATTTTTGCAGGATGGAACCAGGTACGTCTGACATATTAAGGCTGATCACATGATCAAAAAGTCCATTCACTCCGGCAGGTATATTGTGGTTATAGGCCCGGATTAAGTCAGACACGTAAAATTTACGCTCTAAAGAATCTTTGGTAAGGTCTGTCTCCCCTGTTTGTGCCCACAGATTGGCTACCAGGATTTTTACGGCATCATCATTCTCTCTGATTGTTGCTGCGATCCCTGGCACTTGCAAAATCGGGATTATCGAAGTGTACAAACTTCCAGGAGCATAGACGATGACGTCAGCAGCGCGAATCTGTTCAATCACCTCGGTGAGGACGTACGGATCATGCAAAAACTCAAGCCATACCCGATCAACCGGATAGCCACGTCTGGCCCGACTGGACTTGGCTTCACTGGTTACCAATACCCCATTATCATAGGCCATTTGCAACTGAGCAGGGGTGGTGGTGCAGGGCAGTACTGAATTTTCCTGCACTCCCAGGTACCGTTTAAAGGCATTAAGCCCCTTGATGGTCGCAACTCTGACTAACTCAGGAGCAGCAAGCAAATCTGTTGCTGTGCAGCTCATATCCAGTTCCTGGTAAATGGCAGCAGCAAGCAGCAAATTACCAAGACACTGGGGGCGCGTCAAAGTAGGGGTAAGCCTGGTGTCGCTAAAAAGGAGCTCCATCAACTGGAGAAGATATGTGTAAAGAGCTACGGGCAGTTCGTCTTTGGCTACCCCGGTATCTTGAAACAATGCAGCAGACGACGCAGGGGGAGAGATAAATCGGTAGTTTATGATTCTGCTCAGCGTGGCAGCTGTGACCAGGGCACGTTTATCATCAAGGGCATACCGCTGCATGAGCATATCTTTCCTGACAGCAGAAAGAAGGACATGCCGCAGGTCACCTAAAGCAATCAGGGGCAGGTCCTTGAGCAGTTCACCAGTGGAACCACCATCATCAGTCACGCATACCACTGCAGAGAGGTGGTCAAAAATCTCCTTTAACCCCGTAAAAGGCGCATCTTGCCACCCTTTACCCTTGGAATCACCACCTAAAATATTGGAAAGGCCGGTTCCTCCACCAAGCACAACCACCTGTAAATCACTTACATCAACGGAGGTTACGAGGTCTTTGAATTGATTGTATACAGCTGCAAGCTTTGTGTGTTGATAGGGAACTACAGGTTGCAGAACTAGGGAGGTTATCTTTTCAGCAATATTCTCCCCAGGAAGAAGATCAAGGGTATGAAAGTTCCTGTCTGCAAGAGCTTTCATGCGGCTCTGGGTATCGTGTACTCCAATCATAACTCCCAAATTCAACTATTTTTAGCAGCAATGAGCGCTTCAACCCGTTGAACGTCCTGTGGGGTGTCTACCTCAACAGAGTCGTGCTCTGTTAGGATAACCCTGATGGTGTACCCAAATTCAAGCGCTCGGAGTTGTTCCAGTTTTTCAAACTTTTCCCATTCCCCTTCTGGCAAGCCAACAAAGGTAACCAGGAATCCTTTTCGATAGGCGTATATTCCCAGGTGCTTATAATAGGTTGGTTGCTCACGATCTTCAGGGTTTCGTTGAAATGGAATGGGAGAGCGGGAAAAATACAACGCATTGTTGTAGCAATCAAACACGGTTTTAACGTGGTTTGGATCTTCAATTTCTTCCTTGCGAATGATCTTATACATCAGCGTTGACATGGGAAGAGCAGGATCTTCGAGCAATGGGCGAGCTACCTGAACAATAATTTCCTCTGGAAAAAGAGGCTGATCCCCCTGGATATTCACCACCACATCATGTTCATCTATATCCAACAGTTCCACCGCTTCTGCCAACCGGTCAGTTCCGGTTACATGATCACTGCGGGTAAGCACATATTCCCCGCCAAATGCAGTAACAGCATCAGCTATTCTTTGGTCATCGGTGGCCACCACCACCCGGCTGAGCAGGTCAACCCGTTTGGCACGCTCAACCACATGCTGAATCATGGGTTTGCCTGCAATAAGGGCCAAAGGCTTCCCTTTAAATCGGTTGGAATGGTATCTGGCTGGAATAATGCCGATAACTCTGGGATTCTTTTCACTCATAAGAAGACTGTACAAAAAATAAGGGTTAGACTACTGCTAGACTATCAGATGCCAAAAGGCGGCAATCTGTTTTCTGAATAATTGCAACATCTTTACTCTTTTATGATACATTACCGCTGGTTAAAAGGCAAATCGCAAACACAAACCACAACGTCCCCTGGTCATGAATATTCAAAAAGAGCTCACTCTTTTTGCTGATCCTGATAGTGATGCCACAAGGACACAGCAATTAAGCGATTCACTTGGTGTAGCTATTGTTGAGCATGTTGCAGACCTGGATATGTATCTCCACCTCCAGTCAGATCGACTTGTGTTGGTTGTGAACAATCCGCAACTGAAAAAACCTGTTCCTTTCTGCGTTGATTTTACTCAGGCTAAAACCAGCTATCGCGCTCAAAAAACCTCTACGGAACTCCTTATCCGGGCGGTAAAAATACAAAAGAAACTTCCTTTTGCGGTGGTAGACGGTACAGGAGGACTTGGTCGGGATGCTTTTCTACTGGCAGCTGCCGGATGCAGGGTTGATGTGTTTGAAAAAAACAAGATAGTTGGAGCCTTATTTGAAGATGGGTTGCGCCGTGGTAAAAGGCACCCACACTATGCAGAAGTGCTTGAAAGGATCACCTTGCATAAGGTGGATATGATTACCCATCTCAACACATTCATTCCAAAACCCATGGTCATTTACCTGGACCCTATGTTTCCCAAAAGAACGAAAAGTGCCAAAGTAAAACAGGATATGCAAATCCTGCAACGAATTATTCAGGATTCCGATGACGAAAAGCAGCTCTTTAAAGCAGCATGGGACGCTGGGCCACATAAAATAGTGGTCAAGCGTCCCATAAAGGAACATCCTGTTGCTGATCTAAAACCAAGCTACAGGGTGAAAGGCAAGGCTATCCGCTTTGATGTTTATCTCCCACAAACCTATCCGGCCAATTCTATTTCGTGATAACCCGTTTACCGTTTTGCCGCCTGGGCAAGAGCTGTCAAAATACGTTCTTTATCATTCGCAGCAAGCTTTATGGGTACAGGGTAACAGAGGGTTCGATCCATTATGGCAGCTGAAGCTGGCAGCGCTTCAGGATCATAGTGAAATCTGCGTTTTCCATGTGCGGTAAACGGCCAGCCACTGTGACACAGTGTCTTTGCTTCCAGGAGCTGCTCCCACCGGGGATAAAAATGCCAGGTGTTTTCCGCCCAGTTAATGGCGCCGGCTTCATGATCTTTTAATACCTGATTAACGGCTGCAGCGTGTTCTTTATCTGGCAGCATAAAGGCAAAAAAGGTGGCACTGTCTCCTTCTTCATCTAGGATCTCACGAAATTGCACTCCCGGGATAGCCTGAGCAGCCTCTTTAAGGAGCTTCTTATTGGCCTTTTGCGCAACAATCATATCATCAAGCTTGGCCAGTTGCGCAAGCCCAATAGCGCCCTGAAGCTCCATCATGCGATAGTTAAAGCCATAAAACGAGCGCCCTTCCCCCCCACGTCCACCAGGATTCTCCACGTGGTCATGACCGTGGTCATGATACTCGGACATCTTACGCCACAGCTTTTCATCACTGGTAATACACATCCCACCTTCACCCGTGGTCATGGTTTTCACAGAATCAAAGGAAAAGGTACCACAGGTACCAAAGGTGCCTAAATGTTGACCATTCAACCGTCCCCCAGCTGCCTGGGCAGTATCTTCAATAACAGCAATACCATGTTTATCGGCAATGGCTTTTACTTCTTGCACCCGTGCTTGTGCACCAAGCATATGGACAACAATTATGGCCTTGGTCTGCGGAGTGATTTTCTGTTCCAGGTCAGCAGGATCCATATTCAAGGTGGTGTCGATCTCGGTAAAAACCGGTACTGCACCCACCTCAAGAATGGCCTCCCAGGTAGCAACAAAGGTAAAACCCTGGGTGATCACCTCATCCCCGGCACCAACTCCCAACGCAGTTAAAGCGACCTTAAGTGCGGCAGAACCCGATGTAACGGCCTGGGCATATTGGGCACCAGTGTAGCGCGCAAAGGCCTGCTCAAACTCCAGAACCTTGTAGGTATCATTTCGTTGGGCACCAAACTCATAGCGAAACAGGACGCCGGTATCCAGCACATCCATGATTTCCTTTTTTTCTTCTGCACCAAAAACTTCAAACCCTGGCATATAACCTCCGTCTTTCTATTAATCCCGCAATTTCCTGGCAAGTTGGTCGTCTTAACAACACTGCTGTCCGGTTAAGAAAATAGATAAGGCCTGAAGAGCTTCTTTCTTGTATAATGTTGTTATCCCTAACACATTAACATAAAAGGAGATTCAGGC